>JAPSHL010000280.1 GCA_031179905.1 Bacillus sp. (in: firmicutes)
GCACGCGGGCAAGCAACGGAAATCGAGATAACAGCTAAAAGAATCCTTAAACTGCGCGAGCAAATTAACACAATCATGGCAGACAGAACTGGTCAAGATGTGGAAAGAATAGCTCGAGATACGGAGCGGGATTATTTTATGACCGCAGCTGAAGCTAAAGAGTATGGGATTATCGACGAGATTATTCTTCCTAAATAAGTTTTCTTAAAAAGCTGCATCGTCAAATGACATGCAGCTTCATTTTGCCCTGATTCGTTTTTTCAGTAATGATACGCTATAATAGGGAATTGAAATATATTTGCAGGAAGATAAAAGGTGAATATCAATGACAGTAAAGCAAGTAACTATAGAAGAAGCATTTGAAAAGAGCGTTCGAAATGGCAGCCCGCTTTTGTATAAAGATTCCCTTAATGGAATTAGGGGACTAAACGAGGGTCAAATTATTGATGTGAAAAATAAAGCTGGAAAATTTATCGGCAGAGGCTATTATGCTATCCAAAATAAAGGGATTGGCTGGATACTTACAACAAATCAGCAGGAAGCGATTGACTTTTCTTTTTTTGAAGGAAAAATTAAAGCAGCTAATAATCAAAGAGCGGCATTATATCATGATAATGATACAACTGCTTTTCGCCTTTTTAATGGAGAAGGGGACGGCATTGGCGGTTTTACGGTTGATAAATACGACCAATACTTGCTGATTCAATGGTACAGTAAAGGAATTTACGAGTATAAGGAGTGGATTATTAAAGCCCTTGATAACCATGTCGATTTTAAAGGCATCTATGAGAAAAAAAGGTTTGATACACACGGCACATACGTGGAGGGTGATGATTTCACTTATGGGGAAGCAGGGCAATTCCCAATGATGGTGAAAGAAAATGGCATAAAATTTGCTGTAGACCTTAATGAAGGAGCAATGACGGGGATTTTTCTTGATCAGCGTGAAGTTCGCAAAACAATCCGCGACAAGTATGCAAAAGGCAAGGAAGTTCTCAACACCTTCTCCTATACAGGTGCGTTTTCTGTGGCAGCAGCCCTTGGTGGGAGCAAGTCGACTACGAGCGTAGATTTAGCTAACAGGAGCAGAGCCAAAACTTCGCTGAACTTTGAATATAATGATATCAGTTTGGCAGACCAGAAGATTGTGGTAGAGGATGTTTTTCATTACTTTAAGTATGCAGTAAAGAAACAGCTGGCGTTTGATATGGTTATTCTTGACCCGCCAAGCTTTGCAAGAAGTAAAAAACATACTTTCAGTGCTGCAAAGGATTATTCTAACCTTTTGAAGGAGGCAATCAGTATTACGAAACAATCAGGAATAATAGTCGCTTCGACGAACTGCAGCACCTTCGATATGAAGAAGTTTAAACAATTTATCCATGAAGCTTTCGGCAAACAAAAAGATCGTTATGAAATTCTGGAGGAATTTGGCTTACCACAAGACTTTGCGAATATTCGTAATCTGAAGGAGAGCAATTACTTAAAGGTTGTTTTTATTAAAAAACGCAAATAGTTTTTTACGATAATAATTAAAGAAAGAAGCATGTTTGCTTAAGAAAATCACTGTTTACTAAAATGTGTTTACCTAGTAATCTAATATTTAGCATTAGTTATTAGTACATATGGAATGGGGATTGGAAAAGTGAAAGCAATATTGTTTGATTTAGATGATACACTCCTTTGGGATAAACGAAGTGTTAAAGAAGCATTTGAAAAAACATGCAAACTTGCTGAGGACAAATACCAAATTGCAGCATCCAGCTTAGAAGAAGCGGTCAGAAAAGAAGCGCAAAGCTTATATCAAGCATATGAAACATATGCGTTTACGCAAATGATTGGCATCAATCCGTTCGAAGGACTGTGGGGAGAATTTGCGGATCAACATGAATCATTCCAAAAAATGAAAGCTATCGTCCCGATGTATCGAAAGGATGCTTGGACTAACGGGCTTTTGGCGCTGGGAATTGATGATAAGGAATTCGGAGAATATCTAGCAGAGCAATTTCCTGCTTATCGCAAAGAGTCCCCTTTTGTATACGAAGAAACATTCGCTGTGCTTGATGAGCTTAAAGGAAAGTACAAGCTTTTGCTGCTGACAAATGGTTCTCCAGGTCTGCAAAATACAAAATTGACGATTACACCGGAAATTGCACCATATTTTGACGAAATCGTTATCTCAGGAGATTTCGGAAAAGGTAAACCTGATCCCGCTATATTTGAGCATGCGGTTTCCTTGCTTGGTTTATCTGTCGAAGACTGCATCATGGTCGGTGATAATCTCATGACAGATATCCTTGGAGCATCGAGGGTCGGAATGAGGTCTGTTTGGATAAACAGAGAAGACAAAACACCAGAAACGGTTCATCCAACTTATGAAATTCAAGATCTGCTGGAGCTGCTTCCTCTACTTAAAGAGATCAGCTGAAAAAAGAAGCTAAGGTAAGCATAGTGCTTATACCTTAGCTTCTTTTTAGTCCTCCTTTGGCAGAAGATGTCTGTAAGGAACAGGTGATGCAAGCACAACAGAAGTGTTTATCGTGCCAAACGGAATTAAACGGTCGACCAATATGCGCATTCCATCAATTCCAGATACGGCAGCCTTTATTGTATAACTAATCGGTCCAGTCACACGGTGACATTCCAATATATCGGGCTCTGTTTTAATAAACTCTTCAAATTTATGCGGATCTTCCTTTAATTCGCTTATTTGAATGAAAAGAAGTGTTTCCCTGCCAAGCTTGGCAGGTGAGACCCGTGCACTGAATTCGAGAATAATTCCTCTTTCCTGAAGGCGGAGGAGGCGTTCTGATACGCTAGGCCGGCTTAAAGAAAGCTGTTTAGAAAGGTCGCTTACTGTTATTCTTCCATCCTCCTGCAATAATTTTAATAATTGCACGTCTACCTTATCCATTTTTTACTCCTTTACAAATTGGAATGATATATAGATTATTCGATTCATTTTTAAGGTTATTTGTCTTTAATATATGCTTTTTGATATGTAAAAATGCTCCTTCTTATTCTATCATTAAATATGTACCATAACCACCAAATTTACCTGTGCACTTTTGGCGTAATTTGCCATCCTCTCTCATAACCCAACTCTATATTTTATCATAATAGGAGTGTTTTGTTTGAAAAAAATATTAATCATGATTGCCGGCTGTTTCTTTACATCATTAGGTCTGTATGTGCTTAAAAGTTCTTCACTTGTAACTGGCGGTACAGCAGGCTTAAGTTTAAGCGCCTCTTATTTAATGCCGATTTCTTTTTCTGTTCTGTTCACGGTAATAAATATCCCTTTTTATGTATTATCATATAAAAAGATGGGTAAACAGTTTACATTGTCAACGATATTGGCAGTAACAACTGTCACTCTGTTATCATCGCTGATTTCCGCGTACTTCCCGGCAATTTCTTTTCATCCGCTTGTGGGTGCTGTTATCGGAGGAATCATAATCGGAGCAGGGGTAGTAGTCTTATTTATGAATGGCTCATCTTTAGGAGGAGCACAGATACTTTCCATTACACTGCAAAAGCAGTTCAACTGGAATATGGGCAAAACTAACTTTATTTTTGACACGATTGTCATACTTATTGGCATGTACAGTATTGGGGTTGTGAGAGGCTTATACAGTATTTTGTCTGTGTTAATCGTTTCTTCAATGATGAGCTTCTTTAAAGAACAAATAGCTAAACGCAACAATAGGACTGTTAAAGTGTCAAAAAAGGAACCAATCCTGGAAACAAGTTCTATGTAAATTTTAAATCCTGACTATTGCCGATTTCTATTGGTTTGTAGTTAGGATTTTTTTAATTAAATAAATTGACATTGATAATCATTTTCACTTACAATAAGAATAACCAAAAAAAACAGACAATAAAAAGCTAGGAAGGTGTAAATATATGCAAAATCAATTCTTGGTAACTAAGCCGTTTCAATATATGGTAGAATGTACTTGTCCTAGACCCGATCATACTTTTTTTATTGATTTACATAAAGGGGATATTATTACTGTTACTGACGAGAAGAAATATGTTGATTCTCTAGGTTGGCTGATGCTTGTAATGATCAATGATTATAGTGTATATATGTTTGTCCAGGAGCTAGAGGATTATATAAATGAAGAGAAAATCGTTTCGATTTTAGATATGGAATTAAAACGCAACTATCTTCAATTTAAGGTTAATGAATCACTGGATAAAATGGACAAAGAAAGCTTTGAGCTATATGCGCAAGATTTGGCAAAAATAAAGGAAATGACCGAAATCGGTGCATTATCCTAATAGATAGAAAATGGTCTGGCAGTCTGCCAGGCTTTTTTTTCAATGAACATCTATGTCAGTACCGATTGTTTGCAAACAGCTGTTTAGAGGAATACAATAGAGGCGTAGTAAACAATAGATAGATGGAGGCAAGACAATGAAAGTTAAAGTAAACCGACATGCAGCGAAAGTCATGAAACAAATGCTGAGCAAGGCAAATGAAG
>JAPSHL010000056.1 GCA_031179905.1 Bacillus sp. (in: firmicutes)
ATAGTATGAAAAACAAGAGTTCTATTTGTGCAGCTTAAATAGAACTCTTGTTTTTAGTGTGGTTATTTATTCTTTTTGTGAAGCATATCCTCTTCTTTTGTTTCAAGCATGCCCCATAAACCGTTTATTTCTTGCTCATCCATATCTACGCCTAATTCTGCTTGTTGTTTCTCCATTTTTTGTTTTAATTCTTCATTTTGATTGTTATTGTTGTTTTCCATAACATCTCACCTCATCTTTATGATGCCAGCTTTTTATCTTTATATGCACTGCACTATGTGCTATCTTTTAAGCTTTTTATTAACCCCTTTTTAATCCCTAAAAAGAACACCCGCAAGTATAAGCCAAAAAGGACAAAACCGAAAAAAGAATAGCTGTGTTTCCAAATGTGCTCAAGTTTGAACATATCCCATGCTACAAATAATGGTTCAAATATGAAAGAAAATAAGGCAGCCCAAAGGATTGTGCCGGCAATAAACCTTTTCCAATTATTTGTATACTGGTATACAAGCATGGCGGTAATCGGAATCATTACAAGATCAGCTGGTATCAATGGAGGTATCCATGGAAGAAGCTTATCTGGATAGCTCCAAAGCATCATTTCTGTCCCAATAATATCTAAGACGGTGGAAAAACAGCCGCATAGAAGCCCGTATGTGAAAATCTCGTAAAAACGGTTTTTATCCACCAGTTTCCACCAGATAAAATAGGGGAGTAGGGTAGCACTAACAAGTACCCACCATTGAATAGTAAATAAATCATGGTAGAGCCAATGGTCTAATGTCATTTCGGCGAGATTTTTTTTTGCCTCATTAATCTCCGTATGTGTCGGCATGTCATGAATAAGGAATATCATGTTCACTCACCACTCATATAGTTTAGTAAGTCAGATGCTCTTCTTGTACTCTGTGGAAGTAGCGGGTTAAGCCAATTTAATATTTTTTAGTATTACTCTAACAATCGTAAATTATTATTACTATTGGGTAAAAACCTCTTAACTGCATAGAAAAAAGCTGATTGGTAAAGATATGCAAAAAAGGAGTGAACTGAGATGAAACTCAGAAAACAGATGAAAACATATTTACAAGGTGCTTTTTTCCTTATGTTTATGGGTTCCATTATTATTCTTAGCTACATAATCGGTTTTAAAGACTTAAAGGATGTACTTGGTTTATAAACTGTTTTCTCGATACCCTTTTGTTATATAGTCTGTAATGGGATAAGTCACCTGCTAATATGATGGAGTATAGGAGGTAAATGGTTATGGCTGTTGTAAAAGCGACATCTGCAGATATTGATTTACTTGCAAGACTTCTATAGGGCGGAAGCTGAAGCAGGAGGGGAAACGGCATGCTGATGGTTGTTATGTCAGCATCAACAGGATGAGAGCCAACTGTTCCGATTTTAAAGGACCCCGGACTATTCCGGAGATGATTTACCAGCCACTTGCCTTTGAGGCGACGACAAAAGGGTACTTTTACCAGCGGCCAAGAGAAAGTGAACGCAGGATTGCCAAAAGGGCCATTAACGGGGAAAGAGTTTGGCAGCAAAATTCAGTCTCTGGTATTTTCGGCCTCCAGGAGATTGTCCTAACGACATGGTATAATCAGCCCCATATGGGAAGATTTAAGCTCCATCGTTTCTATGAAAACCAACAGCGTGCTTGAATGTAAAAGGGCGGAGCCAAATGCTGGCTGCGCCCTTTATGTATATAAGTTTGACGTTTGAAAAAATAGGGGACAGAATGGTATATTTGAATTTATTGATAAATGAAAAAACTATGGGGGATTAATATGTCACTAGAAAATGTTATTACTCACTTTGCTAAGTGGGATAAAGAAAGTGAGATTATGGAATTTCAAACATCAAGCGCGACTGTTCAAGAGGCAGCAGATACATTAAATGTGGAACCTGCCAGAATTGCCAAAACGCTCTCATTTCGTAAGGGGGACGAGGGAGTTCTTATTGTGGCCGCTGGTGACGCTAAAATTGACAATAAAAAATTTAAAACTGTCTTCGCAGAGAAACCACGTATGCTGACAGAAGAAGAGGTTTACCGAAAAACAGGCCATAAGGTTGGAGGTGTTTGTCCATTTGGTTTGATAACGGATATGGACGTTTATTTAGACGAATCATTACAGCGTTTTTCTTCCGTCTTCCCAGCTTGCGGCAGCAGCAATTCGGCAATCGAAGTAACATGTGATGAATTGTATCTGTACGGAAACGGAAAAGGCTGGGTGGATGTCTGCAAAGGTTGGAGAGAAGAATGAGAAAAGCGATAATCCGCAAGCTGGAAGAGCTTGAACGAGATCATTCTATTAAAATTTTGTATGCCGTGGAAGCAGGAAGCAGAGCACAAGGCTCCTCTTCTTCTGCCAGTGATTACGATGTCCGCTTCATCTACATGCATAAGAAAGAATGGTACTTGTCATTAGACAAAAAAAAGGACACGATTGAATTTAAGGAAGAAAACTTAGATATGAGCGGCTGGGAACTGGCTAAAACATTAAGGCTTTTGCGTAAATCGAATATATCCCTTGCTGAGTGGCTTCAGTCTACAATAGTTTATAAAACTAACAATCATTTTGCAAAAGAGCTGCTGGATTTGTATAAGACTGCTTTTAATACAAAAACAGCCTTTTATCATTATCTTCAGCTTGCGAAAAATAATTGGAAGGATCTTGAACATAAACAGGGGAGAATAAAGCTTTATTATTATTGCTTGAAATCAATCCTTGCATGTAAGTGGATAGAACGAATGAAACAAATGCCTCCTAATGATATTCATCAGCTGCAGTCAGAAGTTAACGGCAGCAACAAATTACATTTAGAAATCAGCAAGCTGATTAACTTAAAAGCGAGTGGAGATAATCAGGGAGAAGTTTTACCTATAGTTGATAGTTATATAGAAGAAGAGCTAAAGCATCTTCAAGCAACAGGTGAATCAATGCCTGCAAGCATATATAACGAAAGGGAAATCACGTTAACATTGGACAGTTTCTTCAGGAAAATGCTCAACAGTTATGAGTGGAAGGAATAATCAAAAGGATTTTTATACAGTAAAAAAGGAGACTTATTCTTAAGCTTTGTCAGCAAGAATGGTCTCCTCTTAATAATGGAAAAATACTTACAACAAACAATGCCTAATACGTATAAGATAAATTCATATAATAGGCAGATCGATTTATACAACCTATTAGTACATTGGAAAAAAAGAGGGTAATTCTTGACTTCCTTAAATAAAAGCAGGTAGGACGGAAACCAACAAGAGGATATCGGACAGTATCAGCTTTTGGACAGCGGGGTTATTACAGAGAAGATATTCGCTGTTTAGCTGCTGGAGCTCTTTTACGAACATCCTAATCTCTAAATCATGCATTACATCACCTTTTATCATTTGTTAGTTGAATTTTACCCCCATTTTTACAGAGTAAACACTAATAAGTATGAACATGTAAAAAAGAGATGTCGACCAATTAGGACGACATCTCTTTTTATTGGATATGGCGATAGACGCCGATAACTTTTCCAAGGATACTAACATGACGAAGAATAATTGGTTCCATAGTGGAGTTTTCCGGCTGAAGGCGAATCGAATCCTTCTCTTTGAAGAAACGCTTGACTGTTGCTTCGTCATCTTCCGTCATTGCGACTACAATATCCCCGTTATTCGCTGCACTTTGCTGTCTAACAATCACATAGTCACCATCCAGTATTCCCGCTTCAATCATACTTTCCCCCATTATTTCCAGCATGAATACTTGTTCATCGCTTGGAGCAAGTCTTTCAGGAAGTGGAAAATACTCCTCTACATTCTCAATTGCGGTGATTGGCAAACCGGCTGTGACCTTTCCGACAACAGGTACATTGATAATGTTGTATTTTGGTATATTGTTTTCTTCCAAATCTAGTATCTCAATTGCCCGCGGCTTTGTCGGATCTCTTCTGATTAGACCTTTGCTCTCCAATCTTGCCAAGTGTCCGTGGACAGTGGAGCTTGAAGCCAGTCCAACAGCTTCCGCAATTTCTCTAACGGATGGCGGATAGCCTTTGAGGCGGACTTCTTCTTTTATGTATTCCAATATATCTAGTTGTCTTTTAGATAGCTTTTGCATTGTATGCACCTCGACTATTAGTTCTTACAGCTAGTATAACATGGAATAAATATCGATACAAACATAAGTTCTGATTTTTTGTTGACACGAAACATCTGTTCGTATTAAAATGTGAATATAAGCGAACGTACATTCTAAATAAAGGGTGATTGACAATGGTCGAAAAAATTTGGAGAAAACATTCATACTCTATCATACTTATAATATTCAGCTTAGTAACATGTTTTATTATTGCATTAAAGTCCAGCCATGCAGATACAGATAAATACATAAAAGTAACAATAAATAAAGGTGATTCCTTATGGGAAATTTCCAATCAATACGAAGGTTTATACAACATGCCGAAAGAACAGTTTATCAAATGGGTTGAAAAGCACAATGATGTTGCAAGCAGTCAGATTCAAACAGGGGAAGAGCTGGTCATCCCGGTGTTGATAGAAAAGCAGAACACGATGCTTGCAGCAGACTAACAGCAAAAAATAATTAATAATATGTTAATATGTGTGGTGCCGCTTGTTAGTGATAGCAGGCGGCATTTTTAAAAGAAATTAGTTAATGGTGGTTAAGAAAATGGATGTTGTAATATATTGCAGAGTATCTACAGACAAGGAGGAGCAGGCGACCTCTCTGGCAAGACAGGAAGAAGAGCTCCTGCAACTGGCCAAAGAAAAGGGTATGGATGTCTGTCATATTATTAAAGAGCAAGCGAGCGGTTTTGACCTGGAAAGGGATGGGCTTTTAGAACTGCTCGAAGTCATAAAGGAAAAGAATATTGCAGCAGTCTTGATTCAGGATGAGACAAGACTTGGCAGAGGCAATGCAAAAATTGCCATCCTTCACTGCATTTTGCGGGAAAATGTGAAGCTTTACAGCATATCCCATGCTGGCGAGCTAGTTTTGTCTGATGCCGATTCAATGGTTTTGCAAATCGTCGGTTTAGTGGAGGAGTACCAAAGGAAGATACATAATATCAAGATAAAAAGAGGCATGAACAGAGCGATTGAAAAGGGCTATAAACCAGCTGATAATTTGCGTAACCAAGGCGTCCATTCAGGAAGAAACCGCTTGGAGGTTCCAGTAGAAGAAGTAGTGAAGCTGAAAAACAACGGGTTAACTTTTGCAGAGATTGCGTCAACCCTTCGAGGTTTAGGCTATGAATTTTCGAAAGCGACGATACATAGAAGATATCAAGAGTATATGGAGGAAAATGAAGACACTGCCAAATAATGCTGATCAATGTAAAGCTATTCTCGTTTATGCTATAATGAACTTTTCAAATATAACTTAACTATGTTTCCATATATATTTCGGGAGATTTCCGTTAAATGGAGAAGAAAAGGAGAAAATGCAGATGATCTCAAACGAAAAGCTTAATCGTATAAACGAGTTGGCAAAAAAGAAAAAAGAACAAGGCTTAACTGAAGCAGAAGCAAAAGAACAAACTGCATTAAGAGCTGAATACTTGAAAACATTCCGTTCTAACATGCTTACAACACTAGAAGGCGTTAAAATCTATGACCCTAATGGAGACGACGTAACTCCTCAAAAAATCAAAGATATTCAAGAAAAGAAAAAATTACATTAAAAAATCATGGCATATTGTTTGCCATGATTTTTTTGATATACGATATATCCTCTGAACTTTTATATAAAAATAGTTGATAATATTAATTGCGATTTAAATAAAAGTAAGAAGCGATTGTAATTAGTTGCAGCTTAGGAATTGTTCCCATTCAAACAAGGATGTTGATTGAAGCGGAAGGGGGGAGACTCTTAACTTAGATTAGCGAGAAAGGCGAAACCCAGCAGGCGATTAGCGAAGATGCTTTATGTGCCCTATCCGTGTGAAGTAAGCCTCTGCAGTGGAAGTCAATTTTCCTAAGTTATAAGATTATTCTAAGATTAAGAGGTGAGAACTGGTTGGATAAAACGGAAGTAATGGTGTATTTCAAACTGCAAGCAGATGATTTTCCTTTGGAACAGGTTACAGAACGTTTGCAGATAAAACCGACTAAAATTTTTAAAAAAGGTGACATCATCAGAAAAATAAGTGAAACCGAAAACTTTACTAGAAGTTATACATCTTGGGAATTCGGTACAGAGTATAAAGAGTCACTAGATACAGGAGAACTGATTGACCAAGTTATACTTCAATTACGGGATAAAGCTTCTGTTATTAATGAACTAAAAGAAGAATTTGGTTTAGAATGCAGGTTCGTTATTGTCATTAAGATTAATGAAGGATGTACACCAAGTTTACATTTAGATATTCCAGTCATTGAATTCGCTGCAAGCATTAAAGCTGATTTTGACATTGATTTATACGCAAATCCTTATGGTGAATCATACTAATTTTTAAAAAATTTAATAGTCATATAAAAATTTTTAAGGATTTTTTCCGCATTTGGATAAGATATAATGAGAGAAATGGTAATGATAGCGTATTATTTAATCATCATAGTATTTTTTTTTAACTAAATTGGGTTTATACTATAAAAGTCAGACATCTTATAATCTAATGAGTTGTGTTATAAAGCTGAGACATTTATTATAAGTATGTACGATATATACGAGAGGATGTTAATGAATGACAGAAACAATTGATAACTTATCCATTAGTTCAATTCGCACATTAGCGATTGATAGTATCGAAAAAGCTAATTCTGGCCATCCTGGAATGCCAATGGGTGCAGCTCCAATGGCATATAAATTATGGACATCTTTCATGAACCATAATCCAAAAAATCCAACTTGGTTTAACCGCGATCGATTTGTTCTTTCTGCAGGCCACGGTTCTGCATTGCTATACAGCATGCTGCATTTATCCGGTTATGATTTATCAATCGAGGATTTAAAGCAATTCCGCCAATGGGGAAGCAAAACACCTGGCCATCCAGAGTACAAGCATACAGCTGGTGTTGATGCAACAACTGGTCCACTGGGCCAAGGTATTGCAATGGCTGTTGGTATGGCAATGGCTGAAAGACATTTGGCTTCTGTTTATAACAGAGATTCATATCAAGTGGTAGATCACTTTACATACAGCATTTGCGGCGACGGAGACTTAATGGAGGGCGTTTCTGCAGAAGCAGCTTCTCTTGCCGGTCACTTAAAGCTTGGAAGATTGGTTGTTCTTTATGATTCAAACGATATCTCATTAGACGGAGACTTGGACAAGTCCTTCTCAGAAAGTGTAGAACAACGCTTTAAGTCATATGGCTGGCAATATTTGCGCGTTGAAGACGGAAATGACCTTGCAGCATTGACATCTGCTTTGGAAGAAGCTAAATCAGACGAAAACCATCCGACTTTAATTGAAGTGAAAACAGTCATCGGCTATGGTTCTCCAAATAAATCTGGTAAATCTGCTTCACATGGTGCTCCACTTGGTGCAGATGAAATCAAATTGACAAAAGAAGCTTACAAATGGACTTTCGAAGAAGATTTCTATGTGCCTGAAGAGGTTTACGACCATTTCAAAAAGACAATTGCTGATAATGGCGCGAAAAAAGAGCAAGAGTGGACTGAGCTTGTTAAACAGTATGAAAGCGAATATCCTGAGCTTGCTAAACAATTCAAGCTTGCAATCTCTGATAAATTGTCAGAAGGCTGGGATAAAGACATTCCTGTTTATGAAGAAGGCAAGAGCCTAGCTAGCCGTGCATCTTCTGGAGAAGTGCTTAACAGCATCGCTAAAAACCTTCCTTCACTAATCGGCGGTTCTGCTGACTTGGCAGGAAGCAATAACACAATGCTAAAAGGAGAGAAGGACTTCACTCCTGAAAACTTTGAAGGCAGAAACATCTGGTTCGGAGTAAGGGAATTCGCAATGGGTGCGGCAATGAATGGTATTGCTCTGCATGGCGGATTAAGAATATTTGGAGGAACATTCTTTGTATTCTCTGATTACCTTAAACCAGCAATCAGACTTGCAGCAATCATGGGCTTGCCTGTAACTTATGTATTTACACATGACAGTATTGCAGTAGGTGAGGATGGTCCTACACATGAGCCAGTTGAACAGCTTGCTGGATTGCGTGCAATACCAAATCTATCTGTAATTCGTCCGGCAGACGGTAACGAGACAGCTGCAGCGTGGAAGCTTTCTTTAGAGTCTACTGACAAACCAACAGCTTTAGTATTGACTCGTCAAAACTTGCCAACTATTAAAGGCACAGACGCTAACGCATATGAAGGTGTTTCTAAAGGTGCATATGTCATTTCACCTGCTAGTAAAGAAACTCCGGATGCACTGCTAGTAGCAGCAGGATCAGAGGTTGGCCTTGCGGTTGAAGCGCAAAAAGCATTGGAAACAGAAGGTATCTCTGTTTCAGTCGTAAGCATGCCATCATGGGATCGTTTCGAACAGCAGTCTGCTGAGTATAAAAACAGCGTTCTTCCTAAAACTGTTAAAAAACGTCTTGCAATTGAGATGGGAAGCTCATTAGGCTGGCATAGATATGCTGGAGACGAAGGCGAAGTATTGGCAATTGATACATTCGGGGCTTCTGCACCAGGAAACAAAATTTTGGCAGAGTATGGATTCACAGTAGAAAATGTTGTAGCACGCTTGAAATCAGTGCTAGATAACAACTAATTCAATACAGAAAAAGAAGAGCTGATTGCTCTTCTTTTTTTTGAACTATTTACATTAAATTATTCCAACAAATTATGGATTCGACAAAACTAGTCTGTTTTTTTAACAGCTTGAGACACAACTTGTACATCTGCTTCCTTATAATAGAAGAAAAGAATGCAAATAGGCGGGTGTTCAAGCATTATGAGAAAATATTATTTGTATTTAATAAAAGAGAACATAGCCTCAGATTATATGGGGAAAGAAAGAATGTTTTACAAATTGTTTTCTGAGCATACTAAAACAGACGATTCCTTGCTTAAATTAGAGACGGCAAAACAAATTGACTATATCACTCTTCCTATATCTGTATGGAAGCTGCAAAAGCTCCTTTATAGTAATCTGCAAAATAATAAAAGCTTTAAGCAGCTGGACAGCCATACATATTACATAGAAAACGGCAATTTAAGCAGTGCCCGGCTAAAATTAACAAAACAATACATAATCATAGAAGCAGAAGGGTATTATGATGCTGAGTCGATTTTCTTTGAAATATTAAGGAAAAATGAGCCGTCCTTTTTAGCGATTGATGTTGAAAATGCCCGATTTGGCTGGCTAAAACCAATAAAAGAAAGAAATTTGATATGAACATGAGAAATTATTGGACAAATATTGTATAATATTCTTTGGTCTAGTACACTAAGTAATAGACAACATGAAGGAGGAAAAGATATATGATGTGGCTTTATATTCTAATTGGTGTCTTGGCGTTGATTGCTGGACTAGCCATTGGGTTCTTCATCGCACGTAAATATATGATGAACTACTTAAAGAAAAACCCGCCAATTAACGAACAAATGCTTAAAATGATGATGATGCAAATGGGTATGAAACCATCCCAAAAGAAAATCAATCAAATGATGGCAGCAATGAACAAGCAACAAGGGAAATAAACCTTTGTGGCTGTAGGTTCTACGCTGTTACATAGCGTTTAATAGATAAAGGTTGCCCTAAAAATGCTTTGTAGAGTGAATCTTTCATCTAGAATTTGCATCGCATTTGGTTTAACCTTCTGGTGTAACTTTTCATTAAACTAATTTAAAACCACTTTTCCTGTGAAAATTTAACCATGGGGAAGGTGGTTTTTTCATTGGAATTTGAAGTTGTATAAAACGAATACTTATACCATTGTGAAGCAAAGGAGTTTACCCCTTATGAGCAGATTAAACCCGTTAAATTTGCCGATAATAATTATAGGGATTTTAGGCAGTTAGGTTATAAAATCACGTTACATATATGTGAAAGCTGGAAGTGGGGTCTTAATTCTTATACTAGCTTTTTATGGTCCGTTTAGTGGAGTATTTAAGCCTATTTTAAATAGTATCTTTAACTAAGACTTCCGTTTGGTGTCTATTAATTGAAGAAAAGGACCCAACTGAATCATATACATTTCTTCCTTCCGCATTTCCTACACTCACGTATGAATATGAAGTTTTTAACTGAACTTTTAAAATTGAACATTATCATAATTGTCGCCGCGACAGCTGTTAACATCAGGGTACAGTTGAGTCATAACCATTGTACTTTTCTTTACTCATGGAAATCACCTCTCATTAGATTTAGCTTGTTTATGATAACGGATAATTAGTAAGTTAGATAGAAGGAATAAATATCGATTATCGGAGGGATAATGACTTAAAAAGGTTGGTGGATAAGATGAACGAAAAGACTTATTTTATCGATATGTTCGATGCTACAGTAGAAATTGGAGCAAAGGATAATGGAGAAGAAAATGCCGGTTATCTCACATATGTAACAACAAATGGTATTGTATGTGGAAGAATAAGTGACGTACAAGGATATGATGTATCTTCAAATGAATCAATACACGAGCATCTAAAACATTATGCTGAGACAGAAGAAGGTGCAGATCCTTATTCCCTAGCTAATGCTTATTTTTACAACAATTATAAAGAAAATAAGGACATAATAAATCCAGCTATTCCTCTTGAAGATGTTCAGATTTTATTTTCGAATGGACTCACCCTACAAGTAAACGAATACATCATATTCACTGACCAAATCGCTGGAATTTTACCAGGTAAACATGATTTGAGTGAATTTTAAAGTTCAGAAATAAACTCAGCATCTCTTTCTTTTTGAGGTGCTATTTTATTTACGTATAGTAGATGCGTTTCCTTTTTCTTTATTGTTTAATAAAGGAACAATTAAAATTACATAATACATGTAAACCTCCAAATTTGTTTGGGGGGTTATTAAAAAAAGACTTTTAATTAGTAATAATAGGAGTGAAATTGAACACTAATAATAGGAATGGTATAATTTTACCTATTACTGCATTAAGAGGGAGATGTAATAACCATCATGGATGTTATAGTTGTTGATCTAGAAAATCAAATTACTTTCAACAAAGGGGAAAAACAATACATTATAGAGATTGGAGCTGCAAAGGTTAGAAACTCCAAAGTCATCTCTACTTTCCGGCGTATTGTTTTACCAAAGACAGGACACATAAGAAAATCATCTAGAAAAATGATTGGTATTACTGAGGCTGAAATGCGTAAGGGAATCCCTTTAGCTAAAGCGATGAAGGAGTTTGAAATGTGGATAGGTGAAGATGATTACTATATATGTACGTGGAGTCCATCTGACCTCAATATATTAATTAATAATTATTCAATTGACGCATATCCTATTTCCTGGTTAAAAAACTACACGGACATACAAAAACCAATTTCTAAAGTATTAGGAAGTCATCATCCTGTTAGCTTAAAAAAGGCTTTAGAATTTGCAAACATAGATCATGAAGGAAGGTTGCATTCTGGACTGGATGATTCTATAAATACTGCAAACTTATTTATTAAGTATGAAAACAACATTCATTTATTTGAAAATAATATCAATGAATTGTTGGTTTGCAGTCTATATAAGAAATGTCGAGACTGTGGGGAAATTGTATACCATACCGAATTTGAAAAGGGTAAATGTAAGCAATGTAGTAGTAAAGTAAGAAAAAAGGTGACTTTATAAAACAGGGATTTTAAACTAACATTGGCTATAAGGGGATTTATTATGATTACAGAAAAGTACAATTTAAATCAATCTACATTTGATTTTCTATTGGAATACACTAAGCTGATTAAATCAGGTGTAGTTTTAGTAATCAGGAACTTATAGATATATTCAAAACGTCTAAGTTTTTTTAGAAAAGAAGTTGAAACGTATTATCCAACCGCAATTAGTAAGTTAATATGGTATACAATACATATGCAGAGGAAAATAGGAGAGAATATGAGCCCAATTAGGGCTTTTTACTTTTTTAGTATTCAATGGAGAATGGTTAAGATGAATAAATTAAACTTTATAAGTATGTCGATGGAATTATTAAAAAATTTGTTTGTATAGAAAATATCTAAAAGAGTTTTATTTACTTTCAAGAGGAAGAGATTCGTTATTACATTATTTTTTTAATAGACTGTTCTTTATAAAGAAGGAATTGTTTGTTATATCATCGAATACTAATAGTATTGGAGGTGTATTCAACAATGAAAGAATATATAGTTTATTTTACTTATGGAAATAATGAAAAAAGAAGCTTGGTAATACGTCACAATCATTTAAGTAATGCTACAGGCTTTATTTTGAAGAATCAATGGATACAGGACTCCGTTACGGGAGAGTATTTTAATTTCGATAAAGTATTAAGTTTTTCTGTTGAGGAAGCACCTAATGATATAACGAGAGAAATGTACTAAAGAAAGTACATTATTAGTAAATGTGTACAAGACATCCTTTCGGGTGTCTTTTTTAATTTCTAAAGTAAAGTTAACTCAAATAGTTTGATCTGTGTATAGGTAAAAAAACAGCACAGGAAATAAATAAGGCAGTGTTAAGTAAACTAGTTTAAAACAGGACTCATCAGAAATGGAGAAAATACAGTGAAATTGTCGTTTTTTGCGATTGCCGGGGGAATAATGAGCAGCAGCTATTCCCCGAAAAAATCCCCCTCAAATATAAGAGGGGGATTTAATGAGAAACTTTTTTGGGTTTATCGGAAGTTTCCATTAATTTATTTATAAGAACATCTAGTTCCTGACTGCAGCTGATTACAATGGGAGAAGCGAAACCATGTACTTTTGCAGCTTCAACTAACTTTTCTCTTTTTTTCTCTATTAAGTAAAGCAATTGCTGATTTGACATGGTATTAGTCCTTTCTAGCTTTATGATTCGTCGAACATCCTTGTTACTTAAATCATTTATATGCCGCCGGAATCTATGCATCAAAAGTGTTATTTATTTCTTAATGGCTATTAAAAAACTTTTACTATGCATGTCTATAACTTAATTATATCGATATTTGGAATTTAATGCAAAAAATCTGTAAAAATCATAATATGGAATGCTTGTCATATAGTATATGGATGGACATGAACAGGAGGGATTAGATGAGTGATATTAATTTGTTTATATCATTGGGAGCAGGCTTTTTAAGCTTTCTATCTCCATGCTGTCTTCCGCTTTATCCGGCATTTCTCTCCTATATTACAGGAATGTCTGTTGGCAGTATTAAAAATAATGCTGTATTGCTTCAAAAAACAAGTGTTCTTCATACAATTTTTTTCTTAATAGGTTTTTCCTCTATTTTTTTTGCTTTAGCATTCAGTACTTCATTAATAGGAACGCTGTTTGAAGAGCATATGGAGTTGTTAAGAAAAGCAGGGTCTATTGTTATCATTGTTTTTGGTCTGTTCATTTTAGAAATTATCCGTCCGAAATTCCTAATGAAGGAACGGAGAATCACTTTCCGCGAACGGCCAGCTGGTTTTTTCGGCTCCTTTTTGATTGGTATCAGCTTTGCAGCAGGCTGGACACCATGCTCCGGACCAATTATTGGTGCAGTTCTTTACTTAGCAAGTACAAATCCAGCCTCTAGCATTTTGTATATGTTTGCCTATATTTTAGGATTTGCGATTCCTTTTTTGCTTCTTTCCTTTTTTATAGGGAGTACTCCAGTTATTCAACGATACAGCAGGTTGTTTATGAGAATAGGAGGGGTTTTTATGATAATTATGGGAATTGTTTTGTATTTTAATGGGCTAAATGTCATAATTCGAGCTCTTTCGCCAATCTTTGGAGGCTTCAGAGGCTTTTAAATTTTTAACTTTCCTGTATAATAATAGATACAGGATTTGCTTTTATACTTTAACAAAACAGTGATTGAAATGATCACATACATTCGTTATATTGTTGAAGATGTTAATTTATAGATGGAAAAGTATTTGTCCGTTTTTTGTTGAGGAGGAACAACAATGGCAAGAATATTAGTAGTAGATGATGCGAAATTTATGAGATTGACACTCTTTAACATACTAACCAAAGCAAACCATGAAGTGGTTGGTGAAGGAGAAAACGGGAAAGATGCTATCCGCCTGTATCGAGAATTAGATCCAGACTTAGTAACAATGGACATTACAATGCCGGAAATGAGTGGACTTGAAGCGGTCAGAGAAATAAAAAAAGAATTCCCAAATGCTAAAGTAGTTATGTGCTCAGCAATGGGACAGCAGAAAATGGTTGTCGAAGCAATAGAAGCAGGAGCAAAGGATTTTATTGTTAAACCATTTGATGAAAATAGGGTATTAGATGCAATCAAAAGAGTATTGAGCTAATGTATATTGGCGATTTTAGGATATGATTCCAAATCATATCCGTTTTTTATTTCTTTAAAAAACAGCTGAGTTTTGTTACTATAGAATAGGACAAACTGACAATTAGCAGCCAAATACGGCTGTCTTAAATTAAAAGGAGAGATGAGCAATGACATCAGTCATTCTTTCATCAATATTAGCTGTTTTCATGGGGACGTTTTTTATGATAGTCCGAATGAAAGCGGCAAAAAGACCAGTTTCAGCGAAAAAAATCATTTTGCCTCCAGTCATGATGAGCACAGGTGCGCTAATGTTCGTATTTCCTTTTTTTGCGGTAACGGGAACGGAGATTTTAGAGTCTAGTATTATTGGTATGCTTTTTTCTATCTTGTTAATTAAAACCTCAAGCTTTGAGATTAAGGATAATGATATCTATTTAAAAAACTCGAAAGCATTTATATTTATTCTATTTGGTTTGCTGGCAGTTAGAATCGTTGCTAAATTAATATTAAGCAGCTCCATAGATGTTGGTGCACTGAGCGGCATGTTTTGGATTCTTGCCTTCTCCATGATTGTTCCCTGGAGAATAGCCATGTTTCTTAACTATAAGAAGCTAGAAGCACAGCTGAAAGCTAGTTAAAAACCTTATCCTTTTTGGATAAGGTTTTTTTATTTTTACATAAATTCAACTTACCCTTGTATGGATGCACTTCAAACAAAAAAAGCGGAAATTTTTAAAAAGGCAGGTTTTTTAGCATGGGAGGAGAATATATTCTTTAATTTGAGTAAAGGGAGAGGATTGAAGTAGACAGAGAATTGATTGTATATCATATTGTTACAAGAAATAAGATGTCTTTTGGGCAAGTTATTACCTTTGACAAGCACGAAGCAAATAACCTTTATCGTTTCTTTTTCGAGAGAGAACTGCTGAATTCTAAAGGAGAAGACTTTATTCAAATCTTCTATAGTAACTGTTCAGGGGGAGAACTGAACTTGAACAAAGAAAATGCCAGAGTTGCTTTTGAATATGTTGGGCAAACGATTAGGGCGATTAGAGAAGTAATTGTAGAAATGGTAAGGCTGCAAGAATTTCCCGATTACCCGTCGAGATTATCTTGTTTATATGCTGCGAAAAGTTATGAAGACGCATTAAAATGGAAAGCGATATTTGATACATTTAACCGCGATGTTTTACAAATTGTAAAACTAAAGGTAAGAGGCAATTATTTTGAAGGTGATGGCAATCTTTTGCCTAAAGAAGATGGAGCTTCGTTTTCTCAGAAGTTTAAGGAAGCAAGAGAATATTGGAAAGGGAATGTGAGCAATGACCTTCCTGAATTGTTGATAAATGGCAGGGGAGAAGTAATAGAAATAATCGATGATTTTACACTTCGTTCTAAGTAACTCGAGAAATCCTTCGGTTATAGATCATAACAGTAGCGATTTCCCCCGATGCTAAAATGTTAGAAAAGTATGTAACAATTTGTTGGTCATAGATAACCTTTAAAGTTTATTTATTTTACCATCATTTTTAGGAAAATAAGTCTAGAATTCTAATAGTTTCTAAATGGTGGTTATCCTATTAAGAGACAGGTAAAAAAGGAGGTTTATATGGGTGAATTAATGCTTGAAGAAACGTTTAATAGTGGAAAGTTAAACAGCTTGCTTCACTGGCGTTGCGAGCCGACGAAATGGTTTATAGACAAAACTAATTCTCGTTTGGTGTTAGAAACAGATCAAGAAACAGATTACTGGCAAAAAACTCATTACGGCTTTGAAGTGGATAACGGACACTTTCTGTTTATGGAAACGGATAAAAACTTTAGAATGACAACAAAGGTTAAAACATTTCCAAAATCAAAGTATGACCAAGCAGGATTGATGATTCGCTATTCGCAAGATGAATGGGTCAAAACAGCTTGTGAATATATATCAAAAGACTCAAGTAAATTGGGAGCTGTTGTTACTAATCGCGGCTACTCTGATTGGTCTACCCAAAAAGTGGATTATAAAGAAACGAACCTGTACTTCCGTATATCAAGAATAGCCCAAAACTGTTATGTTGATTTTTCATGGGATGGGAAAGACTGGTCACAAATACGTATAGCTCACTTGGATATTCCAAGGGAAGCATATATTTCCGCCGGATTATTCGCATGCAGTCCACAAGGTAAGGACCAAACAGTGCACTTTGAATTTCTTACAGTAGAAGAACTGTCATCAGACCAAATGAAGCTTACCTTTAACCAAATCAAGTAAGCAAATAGGGCAGTTTCAAGGACTTTAACTATTAATGGTTTTTCTCTTTTGTAAGAACCTCTTTGGTTCATCTATTGCAAAAAACATAATTG
>JAPSHL010000281.1 GCA_031179905.1 Bacillus sp. (in: firmicutes)
GTATGTTCTTCTTTATTCGTTATGCCATCCTTATATTTATCTATAAAAAGAAGGATATCGTTAGTTATTGCCAAGGAGCTTTCTTTCATTTCTCCTTCCCCTTTCCTATCCAGTTTGGAAGATTAACAAACAGTAAATGTAAAATAATTGAAGAGAATGCGCCAATTAAAATTGTATTAGACAGAAAAGTGCCTGCTGCACCTGTTAATCCTGATGAAAAGCTTGGTAAAGAAATTGCCAGTAAGATCGAAAGTCCAATAATCATGTAATTGCGATCCGATTGTTCTACCTTTGCTAGTAAGGAAATTCCAGTAAACACTAAAGTCGCAGCAGCCGGCAGGAAAATCCCTCCCACTACAGGACTTGGTGTTAACGCAAGCAGAGCACCTGCTTTCGGTACAAAGCCAAGAATTAGGAAGATGATTCCCGCAATCATAACTGGATATCTGGAACCAACTCCTGTCAATCGAAGCAAGCCGACATTTTGGGCATACGCAGTTGTCGGAAAGCCGCCGATAAGAGAGGACAGCATCGATCCTGCCGATTCCCCTGCAAAACCATTTCTGATTCGTTTTGCGCTTATATCTGTTTTTAAAATAGTTGATGATGCTTGATAAACACCCATCGCTTCAATAACTGCCACCATATATGCTACAAAGAATGTAAGAAAAGTCGTCCATTCAAATTCTAACTTTCCATACGGCAGTAATGTTGGCAGTCCGAACCAAGGCTTTTCTGCTATCATTCCAAAATCCGCTTTTCCCAAACTTATAGCAATAAGATCACCGACAACTAATGCAATTAGAAACGAAAAAGATTTCAAATACCCTTTTCCAAAAATAGATAATATTAATACGATACAAGCTGTCGGAATGGACATCATCAGCACTGCTGGACTGGCAAACCCGGCCTCTCCTGGCGAGCCTCCAAGAAACTCATATAATGTGAAGCTCGATAAAGATATGCCGACTAAGAAAATAACCGTCCCTGAAATGACTGGTGTAAATAATACTTTTAGTCTCCCAATTAAGCCTGTTACTGATAGTATGAACACAATAATTGCACTCACAAAAATTGCACCGCTTGCTGCAGCAAGACCATTTGCTTTCCCTGCCGCAATCATGATGGAATCAAAGGCGGCTGATGGTCCTTGAACAATTGGCAGTTTTACAAACTTCGCTGCCTGCAACAATGTAACAAGACCTGCGGCTATAAAAATCGAGTTAACGATATTTGCTGATAAGGCAAAAGGCAAACCAATCATCGCTGCCACAAAAATAGGGTCAAGCCAAACATTTGAAACAAATACATGCTGCAGACCATATAAAAAGCTTTTTAGAGGAGGAAGTTTTTCATCCAGCTCCACTGTCAATTGTTGTTCATCTGTTGTTTCAATCGTTTTTTCAATAGTCTTTAAGTCTTCCATTTTACTCTCCTTCTATTTCCTTTACTTTTTAAGCAAGCTCGTATTTGTCAGAACAGCTGATTGCTTTTTAACAAAGATGCTTAATATAATTGCTCCTAGTAATGCTCCAACAATCGAGCTAAAGATAAAGAGCGGTATAAAGCCAAACAATGTCGCCTTTTGACCAAGCAGAAACGCGGCAAGCGGATATGCCAGTATTGCACCAAGTATCCCTGTTCCAAAGACCTCCCCAACAAATGCCATATACAGCTTCCTGGTTTTCAAAAATAATAGGGAAGCTAACAGCGCTCCGACTATGCTTCCAGGGAATGCAAACAAAGAACCAGTTCCCATTATGTTTCTTAACAGCGAGACACTAAAAGCTTGGAGAACTGCATAATAAGGGCCTAGTAATACTGCTGAAAGTACATTGAGAAAATGCTGTACAGGAAACACTTTCGTAAAGCCAATCGGAATGAAGAACAAATTGCTAGTCATTGTGCCGATTGCTACCATCATTGCTGTTAATGTAAGCTTTCTTGTTTTTTCCATAAAAAAATCCCTCCAGTAAATAGCACTGAGGGAATTAGACAGCCAAAAAAATAGCTTTATCTATAAACACTTTCCTACGCTGGCATTATCCAGTTCAGGTCCATTAGGGTCAAGACTATCAGTCTACTCTCAGCCATCCGGCTCCCCCAGTGCAAAAGTTTATTTAATTTAAGACCTTGCTGCATTAAAAAAACCAGGTCAAAAACAGACCTGGCTTTGAAATAGCAGTAAATAAAAATCACTGACTACTTTCCTACGCTGGCATCACCCAGATCAGGTCCGAAGGGTTAAAAAAATCGCTTTTTTCTCTCAGCCCTCTTTCGGGCACCCCTAGTAGTTTAAAAGATTATGTAAAATTTAGCTTAATCATAAACCCAACAGTTCCTGATGTAAAGAGATTTTTTACTTACTTTAAATGAAAGTATATTTAAGAAACTAAATGAATGTTATTACGTAAACAATAGCGGAGGTCTTAGAGATGTTCAAAAGTAAAACAGAATGCTCTGTTTGCAGGAAGGAAATTAAGGGAAATGATGTCGTTTATGTAAAAGTCCGATATCCATTACATAAAGGAATGACTGAAATAACGGCATATTTAAAAAATGAAGGAACAGTAATTTGTGAGGATTGTTATGAAGATAATACAAAAAATTAAGGGGACTCTCTATTTTGAGAGTCCCCTTGTGGAATAGCACAAATGACTATTAGGTAAACTTCATTTCATACTCAGCTTGGAATGTTTCCCCGGCTTCTAACTTATTGATCCCAAATTTCTCATTTAACCTCCCTGTTGTATTGTATGTATCAGCAATTCCATACCACGGTTCTATACAAACAAATGGAGCCATTGTCCCCTCAGATTGGGAATAGTTTGACCAGATTCCTACGAAAGGAAAATTCTTAAATTTCACTTCAACACCATGATTTGATTTATTAGATTCTACTTTTATAGCGTCAATATGACTGTACACTAAAGCATCGTTGACGAAAAGTGAGTCCTTCAGCTGTATAGATGCAATATCATTAGCAGTCCCTTTTTCGTGAATAAGAGAATCTTTCAGCTCATATTCCATTACATCCTTGTTTTCTGCTGGTGTGAAGTACAATATGTAATCCTCAACCGATTCATTATCTAGGAGTGGTACTCTGAAGGCCGGATGTGCACCGATCGAGAAATTCATTACTTCTTTATTATCATTGACTATTTCCCAGCGTACTAGAAGCGAATCTCCTTGTAAGGAATAGTGAATAATCGCAGAAAATTCATATGGAAAAACATCAAGAAAACGCCCGTCTGACTGTGTTGCAAACGTAACTGCATTATCTGTTTTTTCCTTTATATCAAAATTAACATCGCGCAAAAAGCCATGCTGGTTCAGCGCGTAAGTTTTTCCATTTAGTTCATATTCATCATTCTTTAAACGGCCTACAATTGGAAATAATACGGGAGAAACTCGGCCCCAATAAGCTTTATCCCCTGTCCACATATAGTCCAGCTCTGTCTCCTTATGCTGTACTTTGCGGACTTCAGCCCCGCTGCTAGCAATTTCTACCTTTAACCATTCATTTTCAATTACAGTTATCATGCCATTCCCTCTTTTCAGTACGATTTTATATAATAAGACTGCCCCCAATTTGTATAAGAGCATTCCATGATTACACATTAAATTATGTATTTCTGCTTATCCATTACATACCCACTGGCCAAAAAATTAAGCTAAATATTTATATAGCTAGTGCAACCGCATCCATTAAATCCTCGAATTCTCCATAACATTTCTTTACTTGAGGTAAATGATAAAAAGTACTTGTAGCATCCAAATTATTCACTTCCTTATTTGGGGAATAGAGGAAAATCTTCTTCCATATGCCAAGTGCTATACCTAATTCAATATGGCTTCCCTTACCAGCAGGCAATATTACAATTATTAAATCACAATCAATAACTGCCGCTAATTCCTCTTGGCCAATTTTCTCTAACGCTTCATAAGATGCTGCTCTTTCATTTAATGTCCAATCATATGTCTGAATAAACCCTTTATCTTTTAGCATTTTACTGACACATCGTACCTCGTTTATATATTTTTAAAGCTTGATGCAATATAAAACTTTTTCATGATATCACTCTATTCTCCGCATTTTCTAATGTTAACCTAAACAAAGTATTATACTACCAGTAACCGCTAACTACATTTAAATATTAGATTTAAATTATTGTTATAACACCATTCTTGCAGATAATTGTGCGCCCTATTCCTTGTTGTCTGTACTGTACATTTGTAAACATGCAAATACTTACATAGCCGCCAAGCCAGCTTACTAATTTCAGCAATTCCTACGCCAAGCAATGTATCTTCTTTATAAAAGGGGACAATTTCTCTATTAGCAATTCGCTCTTTTACCCTATCGATAAATTCTGGACTGAATCTGTTTTACATTTTTAAAACACCATTTTGAAATTGTCCATTCTGATAAAGTTTGTCTGTAATTTTCAGCTCTTTGTTATCTA
>JAPSHL010000057.1 GCA_031179905.1 Bacillus sp. (in: firmicutes)
ACCGTCAAATTCCCTTTTGCTGAAATATTCGCCTAGAATTGGCACACCCATCAAATGATCGATAGGAATGTCGAAAAATCCTTGAATTTGTGGTGCATGCAAGTCTAACGTTATAACACGTGTAGCCCCTGCAGTTTCCAGCAGGTTAGCCACCAACTTAGCTGTAATTGGTTCACGAGCACGAGCTTTACGATCTTGTCGTGCATAACCATAGTAAGGTATTACCAAGTTTATTGTCTTAGCAGAAGCGCGTTTTAAGGCATCGATCATGATAAGAAGCTCCATGATATGCTCATTTACAGGAGAACTAGTTGACTGAATAATATAAACATCACAGCCACGTATGCTCTCTTCAATGTTGATTTGAATTTCTCCATCACTGAAACGTGTTACAGAGCATTTACCAAGTTCTACGCCGATTGATTTGGCAATTTCCGCTGCCAACGCCGGATTTGAATTCAAGGTAAATACCTTTAAGTTTGGATCTGTATTTTTAACTAGCATGATGAACCTCCACTGGCTTTTTTCCTAATTAATAGCTTGTCCTAATTTCAGCGAGGAATAAGAGGCGATTATTTACATCTTATTCCACTTTTCACTTCTTTTAATCTTACTTTGATTTCTTCACGTACTCATCTTTATTAACTTGTCGGGCCCGTGCAATGGATAACGCTTCCGCTGGAACATCATCGGTAATAGTCGAACCAGCTGCAACGTAAGCTCCTTTGCCTACTTTGACTGGCGCTATCAAATTGGAATTACAGCCAATGAATGCACCATCTTCTATGGTTGTCAAAAACTTATTTTCCCCGTCATAATTGACTGTTATCGTTCCACAGCCAATATTGACATCACTGCCAACTTTCGCATCACCAATATAACTTAAATGAGACGCTTTGCTTCTAGCTCCAAATTCTGCTTTTTTGATTTCAACAAAATTACCTATCTTCACATCATCACCAATAGCAGAGGCAGGACGGATATGGGCGAAAGGTCCAATATTTACATTTGAACCAATTTTGCTGTCAAAAGCAGCAGATTGCCTTATTTCAGTATTTTCTCCAACAACACAGTTGTTTATTTCCGAATTTGGACCGATAACACAATCGGAAGCAATAACTGTTTGCCCTGAGATTATTGTTCCCGGCAGGATGATCGTATCATTTCCAATCGTAACATCTGTTCCAATATAAGTATTAGATGGGTCAACAATTGTGACACCATTGCGCATATGCCCTTCATTGACACGTTTTTTTAGAAGCCTCTCAGCTTCAGCTAATGCAATTCGGTCATTTACGCCAATCGTCTCATTAAAGTCCTCTGTTTTAAATGCAGAGACTATTTCACCTTGCTTTTTGAAAATTTCAATGACATCAGGCAAATAGTATTCTCCTTGAGCATTTTCATTTGTGACATTATTTAATGCCTCAAATAAAGCAGCATTATCAAAACAGTACGTACCAGTATTAATTTCGACAATTTTCTTTTCGTCATCAGAAGCATCTTTATGTTCAACAATCTTTTCAACTTCACCAACATTGTTCCGCACAATTCTTCCATAGCCGGTTGGATCATCTGCAACTGCAGTTAAAACCGTTGCTTTAGCAGAGGCTTCCAGATGATAACTACAAAGAGCCTCTAACGTCTCCGAAGTAATAAGAGGTGTATCTCCGCAAACAACGACTGTAACTCCCTCTTTATCTTGAAGAAACTCCTTAGCTTGCATAACTGCATGTGCAGTACCTAACTGTTCAGCCTGATAAGCATAACTGACTGTATCTCCAAGCTGCGCTTTTACTAAATCCGAACCATGGCCTATAACAGTTACAATACGCTCCATTTGAAGCTTTGATACTTGATCGACTACATGCTGCACCATCGGCTTGCCGCAAACTGGATGAAGCACTTTATACAGCTTAGACTTCATTCTTGTTCCTTGTCCTGCGGCCAAAATCACTGCGTATCGATTTATCATTAACGGGCCTCCAATTTAACCTTTTTATCCATTAAAAATATATCCTAATTACAGCCTGATTTCAAGGAATGATTGTATCCAAATATATGAAAATCCATGCGGATAATAAGGCAGATAAGGGTTTCGTATACTGATTTTTTTATTTACATTTCTAATTAAATTTAAAGAATACGCTTACCTTTTTCTCTGCATTATTAGTTTACATTAAGTAAATCTTATTATATCTATATATAAATCTGCTTAACCCATAATTTAAGTGCACAAAAAAAGAGCCTTACTCTTCGGAAGTAGGCTCTAGCTGCTCATTATTCTTTAGGAAGCACCAGCTTCTTCAAATTCAACTTCTAATTCACCTAAACGGTGGTATTCTGTTAAAACAGCTTCTTGGATTTTACCTCTTGTACCAGAGTTAATCGGATGAGCAATATCCCTAAATTCACCATCTGGTGTCCGTTTGCTAGGCATTGCTACAAATAATCCGTTATTTCCATCAATTACCCTAATATCGTGAACAACAAACTCATTATCAAGTGTAATAGAGGCAATGGCTCTCATTCGTCCATCCGTATTGACTCGGCGTAGTCTTACGTCAGTTACTTCCATTCTGTTCACCACCTTTACTAGAAGATAAAATCTAGTTAAGTAATTCAACAGAATTTTCGTAACTCCTTCTTAATCAACAAAATTTTTTAGAATATTTAAGATAAAATGCTAAAAAACGTAAATTTAAGTTACAAAAACCAACATATTCCTACCTAAAGTTATTTACTAAGTGCAATTACCTCAATTTCAACTAGTACGTCTTTAGGCAGTCTTGCTACTTCTACACAAGAGCGTGCCGGCTTATGTACATTGAAATATTCTCCATACACTTCATTAATTGCTGCAAAATCATCCATATTTTTAATAAATACAGTAGCTTTTACGACAGTTTCAAAAGAAGCATTCGCTTCTTTTAGCACAGCTGCAAGATTTTTAAATACTTGGTGTGTTTGTTCCTGTACGCCCCCCTGTACTAGTTCACCTTCTGCAGTCAAAGGAATTTGGCCAGAGCTGTAGAACATGTTGTTGACAATGATACCTTGAGAATATGGACCAATTGCTGCTGGTGCATCATTTGTTTGTACAATTTTCATTTTCATTATCCCCCTATCGGTTCTTATCGAAATAATTTCCAACTTCAACAGATATTTTCTTTTCCTTAACATCCACGCCAGAAAGTTTCACCAATGATAAATAATCATCGACAAGTCTTTCCTCTGCTTCTTCTGCCTCAACTAAGACACCAATACCGGCAACATTAGCATTAAACTCATCCAATAAACTGATCATGCCATTAACAGTGCCTCCTGCCTTCATGAAATCATCGACAATAAGTACATTGGAGCCTTGTTCTAAGCTGCGCTTTGAAAGGACCATCGTCTGAATCCGCTTTGATGAGCCGGATACATAATTAATGCTCACAGTTGACCCTTCCGTTACTTTACTATCCCTTCTTACCATAACAACTGGCACGTTTAGGAAAGAAGCAACAGCATAGGCAAGCGGGATACCTTTTGTTGCCACTGTCATGACAACATCAATATTTGTTTCAGCAAAAGCAGACGCGAAGATTTTCCCTACTCTTTGAACGAGAGCTGTATCCCCTAAAATATCTGTCATATACAGATATCCGCCGGGAAGGAGCCTGTCAGGTTTCATTATTAATTGGCAAAGCTCTTCTATGAATGCCTTTGCTTCCTCTTCATTAACTTTAGCGTGGTATTTCACACCACCTGCTGCACCGGGCAATGTTTGAAGGATTCCTATCCCTCTCTCCTCAAAGGTTTCTTTTATTATCGCTAAATCTTCACTGATTGAGGATTTAGCGGAACCATATCTCTCGGAAAAATAGGATAAGGAAACCAATTGCCTTGGGTGCTCTAATAAATAATTCGTCATGTCTATTAAACGTTCACTACGACGAAATTTCATAAGGCGAACCTCCAAAATCCGAATATTTTACCTCTTATACTACAGTATTATACGGATTTAATCAAGGGTATGACGATTCCCCATCATGCGGACAGCAAAAACTTGGTCACAAAAGCCTCTTAATCCATTATATACACGGTTCATTCTTGAATCATGCTGGATTAAACCAAAGACTGTTGGACCGCTGCCACTCATTAATACTGCATCTGCACCGAACTTTTTCATCTGATCCTTAATTTGAGCAACTTCTGGATACAGATTTAACGTCACATCTTCCAAAACATTTCCGACATTATTGCACATCTCGTCGTAGTTTCCTGTGCGAATACACTCAATCATACGTTTCGTATCAGGATGATTTATTTGGGAGACATTCAATTTTTTATAAATATCAGCTGTAGAAACACCAATAAAAGGCTTGGCCAACACTACCCAGCAAATGGGCGGAGCAGGAATTTCCTTAATGATTTCCCCTCTTCCAGTAGCCAGAGCCGTCCCCCCATATACACAAAAGCTTACATCAGAGCCAATTTCAGCTCCAACCTCAGCAAGCTCGTCGAGGGACAACTGAAGATCCCATAGCTTGTTTAGTCCCCTCAATACTGCTGCTGCATCACTGCTTCCTCCTGCAAGTCCTGCAGCTACAGGGATGTTCTTCTCAATTTTAATCGTAACTCCCTTTTTGACATCAAACTTTTTCTTTAATAGATTTGCTGCTTGATAAGCAAGATTCCTTTGGTCATCGGGTACAAATCGATTAAGTGAATTTATTTTAATGGAATCCTTCTCTTCTAGAATAAGTTCAATTCTGTCAGCAAGGTCAATGGTTGTCATGATCATTTCTACTTCATGATAGCCATCCGTCCTCTTATTCAATACATCCAACGATAAGTTGATTTTAGCTGGTGCCTTCACCAAAAGCTTCAATATTTCCACCTACTTAACATTTTCATAAGTCCGCTTTTTCGTCCTATTGTACCATACAATAGGAATTAAAAAGAATGACTGAAATAATAACCCAATTTTCTATGTATGAAACAAAAAACAAAGAAGCAAACTATTGATTGCTTTATGTTTTTGAAAAATTTCACAGCATTTTATGGCTATAGTGATTTTACCATAAAATATATCATTTAAAGTAAAATACTAAGAATCATTTATGTTTTTCCACAGTTATCTTAATTTTTTTCTTAATGGAAAAAAGGTGCAAAAAAAGACCTAACCCTACACCCTTCCCTTAAAGGCAAAGGGGGCAGAGTTAAACCTACTACCGTGAATAAATCCTTGATAGTTAATTCTTGTAAACAGGATTTAAATTAAAGGTTCAAAATTTACTTTTGATTATTTAGAAGACTCTGCTCAGCAATTTCTATTGCCCTCTTGACCATGTTACCAGCATCCTTTGCTCGGATACCTCCCCAGCCATCCTTTTGGACAACATCATAAAACCCTAGCTCTTTTGCAATTTCTTCTTTTAGTCCCTCTGACATAATTCCTCTTCGTCTACTCAACCCAAACCTCTCCTTTCATTATTCACGGTAGTAATAGTATGTAACCCTGTTTTTTTTTCATGTGCTGTTTATGTTTCCATTTATCACAGATTTTTCCCACGAAAAAAGCAGCAACCCAGTGGTAACTGCTTGTCTCTACAATTTATATTAGCTTAGAGCAACTTGTCCTGATGTATCTTCATAGAAAGTAATTTGAACCGTTTCTGTTAAAACATCTGCATAACTGTACGATACCCGTTCAAATGCATTTTCATCCTGATCTAACTCTACCACAAACACAGAGGGATATGTTTCAGCCAACACACCTGAACGTTCAATCGTTTTACGACGACCGCCATTAGCCTTTAGCATCAATCTTTTCCCTAAATTCGAATCAAGAGCTTTTTTTATATCTGATAATGTTTTTGCCATTTTCGGTCCACCTCACTGTGTAAAGTATATCACACTGACACAATAGAGTCAAACAAAAATATAAATTATAACAGTCTCTTTTAGAAGTTGTCAATATTTTTTATTCTTATTTTTCTTCTATTTTTCAACAATTTTATTTTTACCCATTTTGGGATAATTATGTATTAAAAGTTTTTTTATCTATAAACCGTTTTAAATAAAAAAAGGTTCCCTCCAAAAGAGAAAACCTATTAGCCATATCCGCATTTGTCTGTATTCGTATGAACTGCAGTTTCTTAGACTATTCAGATGTATTCGTGTTAAACGGCATGCCAGTACGTAGTACTCCCTTTGTTTCAATGCCGCCCAATCCTTTTTCACCTGTAAGAGTATTTCGCAGCACATCCCAGACATTAACCCTTTCCATGAATGTTGTATAGCTAATTTTCGCAACAATATACACAGGATCTAGCGCATGAATATTCACTCTAGATGGAGAGCTAGCAAAGTTTGCCCCTGCATGTATTAGTGATTCAAAGTGAGATTGGCATGCTCCTGCAAAAATGACTAGCTGATCCAAATGAGGAATCCTCCTTCGGGCTTCCATAACAGTTTGCACAAAATACTTTGAATGTCGGTAAGCATTTATGTCCTTCTTCTCTCCTAAGGATTTTGAATAAGCATCATGGCCGGTAATTACAAGTATATCCGGCCGGTAATACTCAAGGAGCTTTCCAATTTTCCCTGGCATTTCCTTTTCATTTGAATGAATACCTGTCACAGGAATACCTATTTTCTCATATAAATCAAGGCATTTCTTCAGGTAATTTGGATCCCCGTCTAAATGCAATACCTTTCCAGGCATTTGAAAATAGTTTATTGGTTTACTGTAAGCATCTGTTGAAGAATATTCCTGCTTTCTTTTCTGCAGGTTTACATCCTGCCTAAACAGTGCTAAAGACTGCTCCTCTAAAAATTGGATCTCTTGGGCCATCTTTCTTTGCATCGGCTTATTGATAGAAATTAAGTCATCAAAAGGAGCGTCTGCAATAAGACGGAAATCCTCTCCATACAAAACAGCAAGCTTGCGACCATTTTCTTCCTTTATATCAATAATTCGAAAAGCTAAATCACAATGATAGGATTTTCTGCCGACGATATCCATGATGTTTATGCTCACTAGTCGTCACTCCATTATGCCCTTCCTAAAGATTGGGCTATGTGTCTTATCTATCTCTCATTAAACTATGCAAAAGTCCAGAAAGATGTGAGGAGCAATTTAATCGATTTCCCATGTCCACACTAAAAAGCCAGTCCTAAATTAGGACTAGCTTTATCAATCAGTTTTTATGGCAGCTTAAGTTCAAAAAGACTCATACAGCGCATCGCTGAGAGCAGCAAACTCTTCAATGGAAAGAGATTCACCTCGTCTGGACGGCTCAATCCCAGCAGCTTGAAGCGCCGCTAAGATGATTTCTTTTTTCTCTTTGCCATTTTCAAGCTGGCTTGTTAGGTTGTTTAGAATCGTTTTCCTTCTTTGCGCGAAGCTCGCTCTAGTCACCCGAAAGAAGAATTCCTCACTCTTCACTGCAACCAACGGCTTTTCCCTTATCGTTAACCTGATTACAGCAGAATCTACATTTGGCTGCGGCACAAATACCGTCTTAGGAACGATCATTACAACCTCTGGAACTGTGTAATATTGAATTGCTATTGATAGTGAACCGTATTCCTTTGTACTTGGTTTTGCTGATATGCGGTCAGCTACTTCCTTTTGGAGCATAACGACAATACCGCGGAGAGGCAAATTCTCTTCTAATATTTTCATGATAATTGGAGTAGTAACATAATAAGGCAAGTTAGCTACAAGCATAATGTCATCAATGCCTGCAAATTCTTCCTCAATCATTTCCTTTACATTTGCCTTCAGTACATCTGAGTGTATCACCTTGGCATTTGGATAAGGCTCTAGCGTCTCACTCAGGATAGGCAGCAAACGCTGGTCAATCTCATATGCAACTACTTTTTTTGCCCGCTTTGCCAGCTGTTCTGTTAAAGCTCCAATTCCCGGCCCAACTTCAATTGCGCCTGAAGACTCAGTCAACTCCGCATGATCTACAATATTTCTCAATATATTCGTATCAATTAAAAAGTTTTGTCCAAGACTCTTTTTAAAAGAAAATCCATGCTTCTCTAATATGGCTCTTGTTCTTACAGGTGTTGCTATATCTTTATACATCTTCTTCCTCCTGCCAAATAGCATTTATCGCTGCAGCAAAATCCTGCCTGGAGATGTTAAACATCATCAGCCTTTTATGAAGCTGTTTGCCATTTGTATACCCAATTTTTAATATTTTGCCTAGCTTTTCTCTTCGTTCCTTTGAACCAGGGCCGCCAATCAGCTGCGCGTCAAGTAAGTCTTCCTTAGTAATTTGCTCCACAATACTTTCTTCCATGTGGTGGGCATCCTTTAGTGCCTCTCTTATTACTTCCACCGAGGCATGTTCGACCCCAACACCCTTTCCACGCTTATGCAAGGCTTTGTCTTTTGATATGAAAGCATGTTTACAATTAGGTATTTGCTTTTCTATTGTATTTCTTATTTTTTGGCCAGGAAAATCTGGATCAGTCAGTATGATGACTCCTCTCGTTTCGTTAGCCAGTTTTATTGCCTCAATTGTTTCCTTATTAATGGCAGATCCATTTGTTTCGATTGTATCAGCATCGACTGCCCTTTTGACAGCGGTAGTGTCATCTCTTCCTTCCACTACAATGATTTCTCTAAGTTTCATGAAGCCTCCAAAAAAAAAATTTAAGTTTGCAAAAAAAATGAAACATTTTTGTAACAATAAACGTCTATATATTATAGAAAAGAGTTAAATGAAATTCTAAAGGTTATTATAGCTCAAATTTTTCTTTTCAACAAAATCAGTTAAAAAAAGAAAAAAACAGAGGAATAACTCCTCTGCTGAAAAAATCTGCCAATAGTAGTGTTCAATGTGTATTAGGTTTTGCAGACACTAACAAACACATGCAAGTAAGAAGTAAAAAGATTACCTTAAAATCTTGATTCTTACCTGTTTATTTCCCCATCGATAGGCTTCTGCCTTAGTAGGGAAAAAGACGTCGATTTTCTTTCCTTTCACAGCACCGCCAGTATCACCTGCTACTGCATACCCGTAGCCTTCAACATATACTTTTGTTCCTAATGGAATAACACTTGGGTCAACTGCGATTACTTTTGCATTAGGATTTGATTTGAGGTCAATTCCAGTAGCAGTGTGTCCTGAGCATCCGTTGCAGCTGGCTGTATAGGCTGTTGAATTCACATAAAGTTCCGTTCCTTCTTCGCTGGCATTTTCACCGCGGGAAGCAATTTGGGTAACTTCAATTGTGCCTACTGCAACTACTTTGTCCTGTTTTTCCTTAACTTCTTTTTCACTAAGCAGTTCTCTCGAAACTTCTTTGCCGTTTTCTAAAGTAACTTCAAAGGTTTTTGACATAAGACCATTTTTACCTTCTTTTACTACTTTTTCGGTACCCTTTTCAAGGCTATCATCCTTTTGGGTAACAACAGCATAATTAATCGGTTGTTCCACTACATCGGTGACCTTTTCTATACGTGTAATTTCTACAGCGTCCTTCTTGTTCACTACTTCCTTTAGATCTGGTTCAACTCGGTCTAATTTCGTAAGTGATATCTCCTGTTGTTTTAAAAAGTCAGCGACCGTAGTCGAAGTGGACCATAGTTCTTTCTTCGATCCTGCGTCTACTAGTGTAACTGGAAATGCAGTATGTACAACAATCTCCATATTGTTCTTTATATTCTTGTTCTGCTTTTGATTGATCTTATCGTGTTCATTCAAAGAGATTTTTTGTTCCTCGAGAAACTCCTTAACCGTTTCTGCTGTTGTCCATACCGTTTTCTTCTCGTCGTCTTTGCTCAATTCAACCTGTTTTGCTTGCTTCCAAACAACGTCCATCTCGTCAGCTACCCTTGTGTCTAACGAGGGAACAACCTCATCTTCTGAGTGTATGGCAATATCAAGTTCATCAAATATATCTTGAATAGTGGATGAGTGCGTTTCGATGACCTTCTCTTTTCCATCCAATGACAGCACCACAGTTTTTTTCGTTGATTCGTAAACAACAAATCCTAAACCGCTGATAAAAACTATAAAGCTAGCAATAATAATGGGCCATTTCTTTCTGCTCAAAGACTTGGATAACAGGCTTTTCATGTTTTGGATTACGATGAAAAACGCCTCCTTTTCTCTCGGAGTGATTATATAGAGTATCGTGTCTGCTGTCAACCCTTCTACACTCTTTGAACGTATCTCCTATTATGCAAAAAAACTCCATGAAAGAAAAGAAAGAAATCTCGACATGAACATTCTATGAGAAAAGGAAGCAATGTAGAACTTCTTAGAACAAAGTAATATTGGGACAAGCTTTGCAATTATTCGACACTATCTCTTATCATTTTATGCCGAATAATTTTTTTGCATTTTCTGTTGTTTTGGCAGCAACTTCTTCATAACTAATACCTTTAATTGCTGCAATTTCTTCTGCTACAAGCTTTACATAGCTTGGTTCATTTCTTTTTCCTCTATACGGTGTCGGGGCAAGATAAGGACAATCTGTTTCAATGAGCAACTTGTCCAACGGAATCTCAGCTGCTGCTTCCTTCGGCTTTCTAGCGTTCTTAAAAGTAACAGTACCACCTAATGAGATATAAAAGTTCATGTCGATACATTCCTTTGCTGTCTCGACACTTCCTCCAAAGCAGTGCATAATTCCGCCAACTTCTGAGGCTTCTTCTTCCTTGAGAATATTAACGATGTCAGCAGTTGCTTCCCGATTATGAATGATAATTGGAAGTTTAACTTTTTTTGCTAAGTGAATTTGCCTTCTGAAAACATCCTTTTGAATATCTTTCGGTGACTTATCCCAGTAGTAGTCTAACCCCATTTCCCCAATAGCTACTACTTTTGGATGTTTCGCTAATGATTCAATCCATTCTAAATCCTCATCTGTCATGTCAATAGCATCAACCGGATGCCAGCCGACACTCGCATAAATAAAGTCATATTGCTCGATTAACTCCATTGCCCTTTTAATAGTTGGACGATCAAAGCCAACTACGACCATTTTTTCTAATCCATTGTCCATTGCCCTGCTAATTACTTCTTCTAAATCCTCATTAAATTGTTCTGCATTTATGTGTGTATGTGTATCAAATAACATAATGAATCCTTTCTTTATCAAAAATTAGTCATGTTCATCATTTATTCCCTTAGTTGCCTAATAAATATTCTCAATTGGAAAGAAAAACATAGAAATATGCCTTTTGGGTCAATTTCTATGTTTCTCATCCAGTTTTTATTTAACTTTTGAGCCTAATGGCAGCGATTCAGCAACTGAAGCCAGCGCTAACACCCCATCCTGGCTGCCTGCAAGAATCATGCCTTGAGATAATTCTCCTCTCAGCTTCACAGGCTTCAAGTTTGTAACACAAATTACTCTTCTACCTACTAATTCCTCGGGCTTATAATATTGAGCAATACCTGATACGACTTGTCTTTGCTCGTATCCAAGATCCAGCTGAAGCTTCAACAGTTTGTCTGCTTTTTTTACCGGTTCCGCCTGCAGAACTTGAGCTACCCTCAAATCAATTTTCATGAAATCATCTATTGTGATTTCTTCAGACTCAGGAACTTCTTGCTTCTCTGGCTGTTTTTCTTTTTTCTCTTCAACAGCTGGTCCTTGCATTTCTTTTTTGATGTACTCCACTTCCTCTGCAATATCTAGCCTTGGGAAGATTGGTTCTCCTTTTTCCACCTTTGTTCCTGCAGGTATTTCCCCAAATTGGTCAAGGCTCGCCCATGTTTTCAACTGTTCATCGGCTACATTCAACTGCTGGAAGATTCTATCAGGAGTTTTTGTCAAGAATGGCTTTAATAGGATTGCAATTCGTCTTAATGACTCAGCAAGATGAACCATTACTGTCGCAAGTTCTTCTGTTTTTCCTTCTTTCGCCAAAACCCATGGTTGAGTTTCATCAATATATTTATTGTTTCTGCTGATCAGCTGCCATAAATTCGTTAGCACGACAGAAAACTCCATATTATCCATATGTTTTTCATACATGGCTTTTGTTTCCTGATGAGCTTCCACTAGTGATTTCTCAAAGTTTCCTTCAGAAATTTTGTATTGAGGAATAACTCCGTTAAAATACTTGTTGATCATTGCTACAGTTCTGTTTAACAGGTTTCCTAAATCATTTGCTAAGTCAAAGTTCACTCTTTCAACAAAGCCCTCTGGAGTGAATACACCGTCAGAGCCGAACGGTACTTCACGAAGTAAATAGTAACGCAATGCATCTAGGCCGTATCTTTCAATCAATGTAACTGGGTTAACTACATTACCTTTTGATTTGGACATCTTACCATCTTTCATTAAGATCCATCCATGAGCAAATACTTTTTTAGGCAATGGCAAATCAAGTGCCATCAGCATGATTGGCCAGTAAATGGTATGGAAACGTACGATTTCCTTTCCTACTAAGTGTACATTTGCAGGCCAAAATTTCTTATATAGTGAATCGTTATCTGATCCATATCCTAATGCTGTAATATAGTTGGACAACGCATCAATCCAAACATATACAACATGTTTTGGATCTCCAGGAACCTTAATTCCCCAGTCGAATGTTGTACGAGAGACAGCTAAGTCCTCAAGTCCGGGCTTAATAAAGTTATTAATCATTTCATTCTTACGTGATTCTGGCTGAATAAACTCTGGATTTTCTTCATAGAACTTCAGAAGTCGATCCGCGTATTTACCCATACGGAAAAAGTAGGATTCTTCTTTTACAAGCTCAACAGGATGACCACTGTCAGGGCTTTTTCCGCCGATAACTTTACCGTTTTCATCATAAACTGGGTCCACAAGTTGAAGTTCAGTATAATAAGTTTCATCAGAAACTGAGTACCAGCCTTGATATTCATCCAAGTATATATCACCTTGGTCAACAAGTTTTTGAAACATCTTGCTAACTACTTCAGTATGTCTTTTTTCAGTCGTTCGGATAAAATCGTCATATGAAATGTCCATTGAATCCCAAAGTTCTTTTATTCCTGCAACAATTCCATCTACATATTGTTGTGGAGTAATACCAGCTTCTTCTGCTTTACGTTGGATTTTTTGACCATGCTCATCAGTACCAGTTAAATAACGTACCTCAAAGCCCTTCAATCTCTTATATCTTGCCATTGCATCTCCTGCAACAGTTGTGTATGCGTGTCCAATATGAAGATTCCCGCTAGGATAATATATTGGGGTTGTTATATAGAAAGTTTCTTGCTCTTTCACTTTTTTCCCTCCTAATTCAATAATGCTATGTAATATGCATAATTCTTATTGTATCAATACTTACACTAATCTTAAAACTACAAGATATATAATTGCATCGGAAATTTTATGGTATATTTGTAGACTTCCTTTAATTACAGGAAATGCCATAAAAAATGGCTGCTAATCATTGCCATTCTGCCCTTACATACCATCAAAATATACCCAAAATCCAAAGTTTTTGCAACTGAATGTACGCTTGCCACTTTTCCTATTTTTGTTCATTATATTGAATGGACAATTCGACATAAGAATGTTGAGTTTTGTCGAATCGTCTTTGATATTTTCAACCATTACGACTCTTTTTAGATTTACATTTATACGCTTATTTTGGTAGTAAAAGTATATATAATAAGCTATTTAACCTATAAATATAGGTTTTTCTTGGAATTATCTCAATTTAAAAATAAAATAATTGACGTATATGGGAATGGCTGGTATTATATATACAAACAAAGAAATTTGTCGAATATTAGCGAAAAAAATTATATATAAGGTTTATCGGGAGGAGTAAAGGAAATGAAATCTACTGGAATTGTTCGTAAAGTTGACGAATTAGGTCGTGTTGTAATACCTATCGAATTAAGACGTACATTGGGAATTGCTGAAAAGGATGCTCTAGAAATTTATGTGGATGACGAAAAAATCATCTTGAAAAAATACAAGCCTAACATGACTTGCCAAGTAACTGGTGAAGTATCTGATGATAACCTTACACTTGCTGGCGGAAAATTAATTCTAAGCCGTGAAGGTGCGGAACAGCTTATAAATGAAATTAAAAGTTCATTCGAACTTTCTAAATAAGTAATAAAAAAAAGCATGGCAGCTCAAGTTACGAGCCCCATGCTTTTTTTAATCTATATGATATTCCTGATATACTTCCCGCTTTGGAATGCTTCTGTCAACAGCAGTACGTTTTATCGCCTCTTTTGCCTGTAATCCGTCTGTTTCTAGATAATGATTTACATGTTCTACGATTGTTAAGTTCATCCACCATTGTACATCCTGTGCCTCATCTACATCGCCCTTTTCAATAACGATACAAAACTCGCCTCGTATCTCATCAGTATTGGCCCACTCGATAACCTCGTCTACTGTTCCCCTTATAAATTCCTCAAATATTTTTGTTAGTTCTCTGCAAAGGGAAATATTTCTGTTTCCAAGAATTTCTTTTATAAGCTGTAATGTTTCCTTTAACCTATGTGGAGACTCATATAATAATACAGTTCCAGGAATATTCCTTAATGCCTCCAGCTCTTTTTTCTTCTCTTTTTTTTGTCTGTTAAGAAAACCATAGAAATAAAAAGGATGTGTCGGCAAACCTGATGCAATTAAAGCTGTTAAGGCTGCATTTGCTCCAGGCAACGGAACGACAGGAATCTTGCTTTCTACAGCTGCAACTACAAGTTCATAACCAGGATCAGCAATTGTCGGCATTCCAGCATCACTAACAAGAGCTACTGTTTTACCAGCTTGTAATGATTCAAGCAACTTGCGACCGCTCGTTTCTTTATTATGTTCATGGTAACTTACGATTGGAGTTGTTATTTCAAAATGATTGCAAAGTTTCTTAGTATTTCTCGTATCCTCTGCTGCAATTACATCCACTTCTTTTAAGATTCTTACAGCCCGAAAACTCATGTCCTCCAAGTTTCCTATCGGAGTAGGGACTAAATAAAGAAGTCCATTATCATTCTTATAGCTTTTTTGCTGCCACATGTTCTACACCAATATCCTTCCTCATATATGACTCTTTTTCTTTCCTGCTTAACTGTTTGAAAGCATATTCTGCTTTTAAAGCCTGTGATTTATCTGTAAATACTTCCTTATAAATCAACTGGACAGGCAGTCTTGCCCTAGTATACTTGGCACCTTTACCTTCATTGTGAGTCTTAAGGCGTTTTTCAAGGTTATTTGTGTAACCTGCATAATAGGTATTATCTCTGCAAAGCAGAACATAAAAATAATGATTAGTTGTCTCCATACAAAATCCGGCTCATTTCCTCTGTATACTCATTCAATCCTTTATATACGTATAAAGGTGGCAAAATTTTCAAATCCGGCTTACCATCCTTAATTCCCTCAACTAAAAGGATATTTGCTTCCTTCCCTTCCTTCGGATATACAAACCTTATCCGTTTTGGCTCCAATCGATATTCTCTCATTAATGTAATGATATCAAGCAATCTTCCAGGTCTATGCACAAATGAAACTTTTCCTCCTTGTTTAGCAAGCTGACTTGCTGAACGGATTGCATCCTCAAGTGTGCAGAGTATCTCATGTCTTGCAATAGCCAAGTGTTCGTTGATGTTTCTTTCCTCAACAGAATCTGTCTGGAAATAAGGCGGGTTGCAAGTGACCGCATCATACTTTTCAAACCCAAGCTGAGTTGGAGCATCTTTTATATCCCCATTCACCATCTTTATCTTTTCCTCTAAATTATTGTAGGCAACACTTCGGCATGCCATATTATATAATCGTTCCTGAATTTCTACACCTGTAATAGAAGCTCTCGTTCGCAGACTTAAAAATAAGGGAATTACACCATTTCCACTGCAAAGATCTACAATTTTTCCTTTTGCAATAGGAATAGTTGCAAAGTTTGCCAACAACACGGCATCTAAAGAAAACGAAAATACAGTTGGGCTTTGAATAATTTTAAGTTTTTCTGCCAACAAGTAATCAAGTCTCTCATCTCCTACTAGCTGAACCAATTTGTTACCTCCATCTTCTTATGTATTCATAATACTAGCCTAAGCAAATATTATCATAATCATTCTGTATTTATCTTGCTGTATTCATTTAACAGCTAAAAAAATAGTGTGCCCCTATTAGAAGGACACACCCTATTTTTTATTAAGGAAGGAAAGACAAAACAAACAATCTCCATCTTTTCTGGGACTTCCGAAATGAAGATTACAAATATGAAAACCTTCTTGATAAAGTCTAGCAAGATTATCATATCCTTCGCCAATATCCATATTCTTTTCTTCCAAAATTTTAATGGACTTTCGATTTTTCTTTTTCGTCTGTTCCTTCTGTTCCTTACCTTTTTGTGACTGGCTCTCTAAATGTCTTCTTAAATTTTCATTTTCCAGCTTCAATGTATTATTTTCTTCAATCAGTTCAGCCACGTGCTGCTTTAGCTCGCCCAATTGCTGGTATAAATGGCCAATTTGGCTTTCCATATTAATTACTGAATCAAAAATTTCTTTTTTATCCACTCTGCCACCTCATTAGTCCGTGGATTGAACTGAAACAGTATCTTTTTGCAATATTTCTTCTAATGTATATTCAAGCACTCGTTCTTGTTCAGAAATTTCCACTTGGAGTACACGTTCTAATATATTTAATCCTACCACTTTGCCTCTTCCATCAGGTGTAGTGATCCACTCACCTAAATCCGGGAGCTGCTATT
>JAPSHL010000282.1 GCA_031179905.1 Bacillus sp. (in: firmicutes)
ATTGCCACTTCCATATCCACATCTTCATTATCTGAAAGAACCTTGTTGGCAAGCACTTCTTGTGCATCAATTCTTGATTCGACCATTTCTAAGCGGTTATATCTTGCACCAAGCTCAGATTTTTCGCTAGATAATGAATTCATGACAGAATCAAGTCTTGTCAGCAATTCATCTAAGCCAGTAGCATCATTGTTTTCCATTTTATCCTGGATTTCCTGTACAACATCAAACATTTCTTGATTGAATGTTGCTGGGTTCACGTTCGCTTTCATCGAAACGCCACTTGAAACTTCCACCGTATAGCTGTCAATTGATCCGTCTGCTATATTCGCTGCAACTTGCGGAGGGTTTCCTGCAGTAACTGGTGGATTAGAAATATCTGTACCATGGAATAGGTATTTTCCATTTACCTTTGTATTCGCTACATTTACCAAATCTTCTTTAATCTGATTGATTTCTTCAGCGATAGCATTTCTTTCATCCACGCCGTTCGTACCTGTTTTCCCTTGAACAAGCAATTCTCTTACCCGGTCTAATCCTGAGCTTGCTTGGTTCATTGATGCTTCTGAGTTATCCATCCACAGGTACAACTCTGACAGGTTACGTTTATACTGCTCTACTTCTGAAAGGCTGGAGCGGTAATACATACCCTTCATCGCTACAACTGGATCATCTGATGGTTTTGTGATTTTTTTTCCTGTTGATACTTGGTTCGATAATTGGTTCAGCTTATTATAACTGTTGCTGATATTACGCAAGCTGTTTGCTGAAAGCATTGATTGTGTTACGCGCATTGCTTATTCACCTATCTCCCTCCGACACCCATGCCGTTTATTATCGTATCTAAAAGTTCATCTGATAATGAAATCATTCTTGCAGCCGCATTGTATGCTTGCTGGAACTGAATCATATTTGTCATCTCTTCATCCAGTGATACAGCACTTGTACTCATACGTTTGTTTTCAACAGTCTGCTGCAAAGTTGTTGCATTGGAAGTCATCTTCTCTGCTTCCTGTGCACTAACAGCCATACTTCCGATAACACCTTCATAATAGTTGCGGAAGTTGGACATCTCTGAATTATTTCCATAATCATACTTTTGGTTAATGATGTCAGCCAATTTGCTCACATATGTTGCATCACCAAGCGTTGCTTTTGATGGATCTGTTCCAGGTGAAGCATTCGCAATATTATCCAAGCTGCTTTCAATGCTAGAAGAAATGGAAATTCTGCTCGCAAAGCCGCTTCGGTCTGTAATCGATCCATCCGCACTTTCAGAATCAGCAAAGAAGGAGATCGATTGATTTACACCTGCTTCAATTTCGTTCGGGCTCATTCCTTCTTGGTGAACCTCATTAAATTTAGTTGCAAATGTATATGCAAGATTATCTAACTCAGTCAACATATCATTATATATACCTTTAAGATTGCCATCTGCATCTTCATAGCCATATGCTTCTACAATACTCTTTAGTTTTCCAGTAGATTCAAAGTTATTTATATTAATCTCTGTATCTCCGATTGTTATGCTTGTTACAGCACTGTCATCGGCATTGCTGTTTACTTTGATTGAGTTATATCCATTCTTATCAACTAATGTGCCTAATGAGTTGCCCTTGTCGTCAACTAGTGTAACAACAGCTTTTCCTTCAGCTTGCGCAAGTGCATTGCCTCCAGAAGCTTCATAAGATACTTTAATATTTGCATAAGAAGATAGTTCGTCCAGCAAGCTGTCTCTCTGGTCATATAAGTCGTTCGGCAAATAACCGTTTGGCTCTACACTGCCGATTTGTTTATTGATTTGGTTTAACTGGGTTAGAATTGTATTAACCGCTTTTTCCGCAACACCAAGTTCATTTTTCGCATCGCTTTTTTCAGCTGATACTGTTTTATGCAAGTAATTAAATGTTTCAGATACGGCAATACCACGCTGGCGCACAACGGCACGCGCCCCTGAATTCTGTGGATCTGTCGCCAAATCCTGCAAAGATTCCCAGAAGGCATCCATGGATGAAGACAGCCCGGACTCAGATGGTTCATTCATGATTGTCTCCAGATTGCCCAATGCTGTAGTACGGTTTTCCCAATACCCCAGCTTGCTTGATTCTGAGCGGTATTGTGTATCAAGGAAGCTGTCTCTGATTCTGCTGACAGATCCTGCAATAACACCTGTACCTAATTGGCCAGCAATCCTTGGAGCATTCTGTCCTACTCCAGGAAAGCTTTGCGATTGCTCTAAGTCAACTCTTTGCCGAGTGTAGCCTAGTGTATTTGCGTTTGAAATATTGTTCCCTGTTGTATAAAGGGCACTTTGCTGTGCTACCAGCCCTCTTCTGGCTGTTTCAAGTCCCATAAAGGTTGATCCCATGATTATCCTCCATTATGCCTTCATATTTAAAAGGCTGCTTGATGTTTTTCCGATGTTGCCTGTCTGAACAGAATTCCCATTAACCGGCTTTCCATAGTTAAGGCTTTGTTTTGTTGGTTTTAACAAGCTTAATGATACATTCACAAATTGCATCGATTGTCTTAACATCTGCTGATTTAACGTATTCGCATCTTTCAATTCTCCGATGATGCTTCGCAGTTTTTCCGCTGCCTCTCCTACTTGCTCAGCAACATCTGGTTCCATCAGTTGTAAACAATCAGATATAGTAGGATTATGAACGGTCTTAACAATTTTCCGGCAGATTTCTACTCGTGCCGTTTCCAGCTTTTGAATGCTCATGATATGCGCTTGCTCATCTTTCATCACTTGCTGAAGGGACTCTATATCCCCCTTCTTTATGATCTCTGTTTTGTTTTTCGCCACCTCATACAGGCTTGTATGAGAGTTAACGAGCTTTTCCAGCACTTCAATCAATAAGGATGCAGACATTAGAGACCCTCCTCGTTTTAGTTAGCTTGATTCTTCGTATAGAAATTTACAATACTGTTTGCAATATCCTCTGCACGAACTTCATATGTGCCATTTTGAATTTGTTTTTTCAATGCATCGATTTTTTCTGTTCTTGCTTGTGACACCTGCGTCACTTGCTGAAGCTCTTTGGCAGCAGAGGAAATTTCAATTTTATCTGTCCCCTTAACTGCTTCTGTTTTAACTTGATCTATTTTACTTACTTGTTTTTTGTATGGATTGATTCCTTGTGTTCCGTAATTATTAATTTTCATGTTTATTCCTCGCTTTCTTTTTTTACCGTACAAAGAAGCTCTACTTCTAGTATCGGATGATTAGCGTTTTATTTAAACATTTCCTTCGCTTTTTCTTAAAATGCGCCAAAAAGACTAATTTAAAACAGAAACACCAAGAGTATTTTCCTATAAGGATGAATAAGTCGTGAGGATTGTTCTAGGAGATATCTACAAAGAAGGTAACGAAGTATGCATCTGGGCTGTCACGTACAGCCCAAGAGCTAGGTTTTAACTTAAATTTATTTGCCAGTAAAGTAAGTGGCTGATTTTGCTTGCTTCTTTCGATCCTCTTCTGCCTCCATGGTTTTTATATCTCCTTGCAGGCTGGACATACAGCTTGTACATAGCTTTCCTTCTCTGATTTGAGTGCCGCATTTTGCACATGGATAACCTAAATTAGGAAATTGAGACAGCTTAATGCGTCCTTTTTTTATCCATTTATATATTAACGATTTCTCGACTCCTGTATTTGCCACAACTTGTTCCATTGGTGCTGTTCTGTTTTGCTTCTTGCGAATGAATTGATACACTCTTTCATAATCTGCTTCTTCTTGTTTATAGCATTTAGGGCATATATCCCTAAGATTATTCACAACATAAATGTCCCCGCATTTAGGGCAGTTAGCTAAATCAGCCATTTTCTCTTTTCCTCCCATGGTAATTGTCATCTCGCAACAGTGAATGATACAACAGTAATGGCTCCGGCGTTTTTTAGAACTTTTGCCGCCTGCCTTACCGTTGCACCTGTAGTATATATATCGTCAACCAGCAGAACATGTTGAGCATTGCACCCCTCAATATTTGCTGCAGAAAACACAGAAGTATTTTCCAGTCTTTCATGCCTGCTGGTTTTCGATTGCTTTTCACCATGGACGCGAGATAATAGCTGTCCGTATCCTAAATGCGTATAATCCAGAATTGCCTCTGCTTGATTGAAGCCCCTCTCATACAGCCTCTCATCACTAAGCGGAATAGGCGCAATCACTCTTCCTTTTGCTAGTGTTTTTGGAAAAAAGTCTGCTAACGCTCCTGCTACTTTATGGTCTCCCCTATATTTAAAAAGTGCAATGATTTCTTTTAAAAAGTCATTATACACAAAAATAGATGTATTGCCATCCAATACTCCTTTCCAGTGAGGGTCTTGTTCCCATTTATAACAGTCAAGACACAGGCTGCCTCTTTTATATTGGGAGTCAATGTTAGCGAAAGGCCGGCTGCAAATAGAACACCGCTCTCCTTTAATGAACATTAGCTTGCTAAAACAC
>JAPSHL010000283.1 GCA_031179905.1 Bacillus sp. (in: firmicutes)
CAGCACAGAGAGAGGTGAATGGTTCTGTCCTGTATGCAATAATGACCTGACAAAATACCCGTTTTTTGATGCAATGACTTTTGAGAAAATTCATGTCAATTACTCTTTTAAAAAAGTATTGTCATCATATAGGAACCAATATATAAAAAAGGGTAATTAATATTTGCGGGATAATTCGACATAATGTAACAAAATCCCTTATAATCATAAGTTTATCGTGCTATTAGAAGATAAAGTTGTAGAAAAAAGAAGAAAAATATTTGGAAAAAGATACATATTTCTGACAAAATTATGCACATATAAAAAAAGAAAAGTTATATAATTAAATGCATAAAAGTTTGAAGGGCAAACCAATTCGAAAGATTGGGACGCAAAGTCACGGGTCTAATGTTGCTGAACAATGATAGCCGGACTGCCAAAGTACAAGCAAGTATTTTTGGGAGAGGGGCAGAATTAAGTGATTGAAGAAAAATTAATGGTAGAAGAACTAGACACAGAATGGATTCAGTTGATGAAGGAAGCTAAAAGTATAGGGCTGGAAATACAAGATGTGCGCAATTTCATCCATAACGATTAAGAGATTGCTTAATGAAAATATTATCTGACTAGACCTCTATACATCCTTAGGAACTTAAGAATACATTCCGTTTAACCTTATCTATAATTATTATAATATTCAGAATAAAATGGAAGGGGGCAAGAATTACATTTCTGCTCCCATTAGCTGCATCATTATCAGATCGCTCAAGAGATAAAATAAAAAAGACACAATTGCTTGTGTCTTTAAGTTTTCTTATTTAAGCGAACTGTAAAGTTCTATTTTTTTTGTTCAATTCTCCATTTATTATACTCAAGGAACTCACGGAACTCAGATTTGGAAACGCCTGAGTCCATGGCCTCTTTAACAATTTTTAGCCATTCTGTATCAAGGTCATCTTTATTTTGCTGCTCATTAATCAGATGATCCACTGGAACATTAAAAACAGTTGCTATTTTTTCTAAAAACTGTATGGATGGATTTGACTGGAGATTTCGCTCCAAGGAACTTAAATAAGATTTTGCAACACCTGCTTGTTCAGCAAGTTCTGACAAGGACATTCTTTTTTCTAAGCGAAGTTTTTTTACACGATCACCGATCATACAGTCTCACACACCTTATCACTATATGTAATAATATCATAACAAATATAAATCAAAAGTTCCATATAAAGAACAAATTGTTCGATGGTTTTGTTAATATTACCAAAAAAAATTCATAAAATATACAATTATTCCTTATTTACTTAGTACTTTTTAAAATTAGCATAGTCTCAAGTCTTATTCACAACGGATGTTAGAAACATATTGTATCATTTACCCTGTTTCGCTATCTCTTAAGCCAATTTTTATTTATTAGTTTTTAGACAAGCATGCATAAAAAAGGTAGAATAAAGGCGAAGATATAGGATGATTTGAACGATGGTGATAAGGATGAATAAATATCTAGTTATTTTTGAAGAAATAGAAACGGCAATTAGAGATGGGAAATATGCCCCGAACAGTATACTTCCTTCTGAAAACGAGCTGGCTGAACGTTATAATACGTCGAGGGAGACAATTCGCAAAGCGCTGAACATACTCGCTCAAAAAGGGTATATTCAGAAATTACGCGGCAAAGGATCACTCGTCCTAGATATGCAGAAGCTGCAATTTCCAATATCTGGACTGGTGAGTTTTAAAGAATTAGCAGAAAAAATGGGCTCAAGTTCTGTGACACATATTGAGAGCTTTGAGAAAAAAAATCCATCTGCATTTCTCCAAAAGGAAATGAACTTAAAGAAGGATCAATCCATTTGGGAAGTTTTACGTATAAGGGAAATCAACAAAGAAAAGATTATTCTTGATAAAGACTATATTATTGAAAAATTTGTACCAGGGCTGACAAAGGAAATATGCAGCCGTTCTATTTTCGATTATATAGAAAAGGATTTAAAACTGAAAATCGGTTTTGCGAGAAAAGAATTTACAGTTGAGACACCTACTGAGGAAGATTATCGTCTCCTTGATTTAGAGCGATTTCATGCGATTGTGGTTGTGAAGAACTATATTTATTTTGAAAACGCTGCCCTTTTCCAGTATACCGAATCAAGACATAGACCTGATAAATTTAGGTTTGTCGATTTTGCAAGAAGAAATGAATAAATATCATTAAACTATGTTTTATCTTGTCCAAGAAGGGAAATTTATCTTTGAAATCAAAAGTGAGGAGATGTTCCCTATATGAGTAAAATTGCAACATTAATAACTAATATGTTCGAGGATTCAGAGTATACGGAGCCGGCAAAATCCTTCAAGGAAGCTGGTCATGAAGTTGTAACAATTGAGCTGGAGGCCGGAAAGACTGTAACAGGCAAGCAGAAGGAAGCTGAGGTTAAGATTGATAAGGGCATTGATGACGTTTCTTCAGATGAGTTCGATGCTTTGTTCATTCCAGGCGGTTTTTCTCCTGACCAGCTTCGCGGAGATGATCGGGTTGTTGCTTTCACAAAGGAATTTATGGACAGCAAAAAGCCAGTGTTCGCAATCTGTCACGGACCACAGCTCTTAATAACAGCAAAGGCATTAGAGGGCAGAAATGCGACTGGGTATAAATCTATAAAAGTTGATATGGAATATGCTGGTGCAACTTATAAGGATGAAGAGGTTGTTGTATGTGGTGGACAGCTTGTTACTAGTAGGACGCCAGAGGATATTCCGGCTTTTACAAGAGAATCATTGAAGCTGCTGGAAAAATAAAGTATAAAAAAATGCCTGTTAGCTGAGCTAGCAGGCATTTTTTTTATTTTTTGCTTATAATCTTGTTAAAGATATGTAATAAAGGAATTAAGGATAAAATGAAAAGGGGATAATAACTGTGATTGTTTTGAAATCAATAAGAGAAATTGAAAAGATGAAAGCAGCAGGACAAATTTTAGCTGACTGTCATAAAGAAATCGCAAAAATGATAAAGCCTGGTATAACTACAATGGAAATAGAAAAATTTGTCGAGGGTTTTTTAAAGGATAAAGGAGCAACTCCTGAACAAAAAGGCTATCGGGATTATCCATATGCGATTTGCGCAAGTATTAATGATGAAGTGTGCCATGGCTTTCCTAGAGATGAGGCACTAAAGTCAGGTGATATTGTAACAATTGATATGGTTGTTAATTTAAACGGCGGCTTGGCTGATTCTGCTTGGACATATACGGTAGGAGCTGTATCTGATGAAGCGGCAAAACTGTTGGAAGTTACAAAAAAAGCATTGTATATTGGGATAGAGCAAGCAAAAATCGGCAACAGGATTGGAGATATTGGTGCAAGCATTCAACAATATGCAGAAGGAGAGGGATATTCTGTTGTTCGGGACTTTATCGGACATGGGATTGGTGCTGTTATCCATGAAAAACCTGAGGTTCCTCATTTTGGTGAGAAAGGCAAAGGCCCGAGAATTAAAGAAGGAATGGTTTTTACAATTGAGCCTATGATTAATTTCGGAGCCTATCCTGTCAAAATGGACAAAAACGGCTGGACTGCCCGGACCGCTGACGGTACATACTCAGCACAATATGAGCATACAATAGCTATTACGAAGGACGGGCCAATCATCCTCACAAATCAGGGGGAATGAATAGGAAAAAAGAGAAGGAAATGCCTTCTCTTTTTTACATTCATTATCTCTTGCGGAGATTTCCCAATTCTTCAGCTAATGCCTGCATTTCATTAGGACTGAAGGAATCTCTTTTCATAATATGATCATAGATTTCTTTCAGTTCTGTATACATTTCTTCATCAAAATGTGTCGGCTTAATTGCTCCAAGGTTCAGCACTTTCAGCTTTTCCTTTATTTGTTCAATCATAAATTCCACATTTTCAGTCGATTTAACATCCAAATTCAAAAGATATCTCTCCTTTTTGTAGGATTTAATCTATAGTCCCACTTTTTTCTATCTTTTCATGTGTAAAGAAAAATGTCAATTCAAATTTGTCTTTTCAAATGGAAGGAAATTACGATAAGCTTAAACAAAACATGCTGTAAGGAATCATGTATGTTCTTACAAGTTGGAGGGAAAATAGGATGGAAGTTCGTGTGTTATTTATTTGCTTAGGAAATATTTGCAGGTCGCCAATGGCAGAGGCGGTATTTCGAGATCTTGTAAAAAAGGAAAATTTGCAAGACAGCATTACATGCGATTCAGCAGGAACAGGTGGATGGCATACAGGAAATCCGCCGCATGAAGGTACAAGGGAGATTCTGAAAAAGAATCTGATTAGTGATGAAGGAATTTTGGCGAGGCAGCTTCATATTGCTGATTTGGACAGCTTTGATTATTTAATCGCGATGGATAACAGTAATCGTGAAAATATCAGGCTGTTAAATGAGCAGCTAGAGGAAAACAAAATTCATTTACTGATGAATTTTGCCG
>JAPSHL010000058.1 GCA_031179905.1 Bacillus sp. (in: firmicutes)
CCAGGCACCATATCGCATGGAATCAGCAGCCAATGGTTTTCTTTTTCCCGGCGGAATAATCTTCTCGCCTAACAATTCAAATAACAGGTAATTTATCCACCACAGTGTATAACTATCCCATAAGTCCCACTCTGGCTCAAATTTAAATATTATAGAGTTTTTTAAAATAACTTCCCCCAATACTCCTAGATGAACAATTCCCCAATAGAAAGGTATTTTCCAAATCCATTGTTTCGGACTGTACCTTATTCCAAATAAGGCAATCAACGGAAACAGCGTCGCAACGAGCAAAATTGGTGTTATCGTATATTTTTCAAGCGGATAATTATAAAAAGTATAAAAACCTATATATGTTAAAGAAAAACATAACAAATTACCTGTAATTGCACTAATTATATAAATAAGACCATATCGCTTCCAGTCAAAACGGATAATGGACAAGCATCCTGCTGCGGATAATATAATTACAGCTAATAATATATATTTCTGAAAAATCATTATGAACACCTGCATTCTGACTCTGTATTCATTACATTATGTATTCTTACTATTTCCGTAAACTCGGGCTTTATGAAAAAATAACGGCTTTTTTATGAAATTAAGTAGGATAGCTAAAAGTAGCGCTACTTATGGAATTTTTTGTATAATGAGCGGAGACATTCAAAGAATATTAGGAATAAATAACTCAAAAAACTGCAACTAACTAGTAGAAAATATAAATGATTGATAAATATGGGGAGCATACAGTTAAAAGATGGATAATGCAGTTGAAATAGATACTGATCCGCGAATGGTAATGAGAGTTAAAAACTCTAAAAAAGAGCCAAATCAAATTACGATAGAGTTACATTGCACCTTAATGGCCGTTTAAGTTATGACTTGCCTCCAGCATTATTAAAGAAGCTAATATCTGAAATAGAATAGTAACACCAGCCTTGTACTACTAATTCTAAACAAAAAAAGCAACAATGTAACTGCTGCCTTTCCCTATTCCCTTATTTAGCACTCTTTCCTTTAACCTGCTTTAGTGTTGCAACGATTAAAAAACTGACAATTACTAATAACAGCCATGAACTTACCTTACCAAAATGAACGAGACTCCAAGCTTCTCTTTGGTTTGGATATTGCCATGCGCCGAAGAATGTTGCAATATTTTCTGCTATCCATATAAAAAATCCAATTAGTACAAAAGACAGGGATAGCGGCATACGGTAACGAATTCCATCTACCATGTAAACAACCCATGATTTCCAAAAGATAACGATAACGAGTCCGGATAACCACCAACGAAGGTCTACAAAATAGTGATGTGTGAAGAAATTTAAGTAGATCGCTGCAGCAAGTGGAACTACGGCCCAAAACGGTGGCCATTTAATTAGCTCAACCTTTAGCCTTCTCCACGCTTGGCACAGAAAACTCGCTACACTTGCATACATGAACCCGCTGTACAATGGCACCCCAAAAAACTTAGAATACCCTTCCTCTGGATAAGACCATGAGCCCATATGCACTTTAAACAGTTCAAGGGCAAGACCAATTATGTGAAATAAGCTAATTACTTTTAGCTCATCCTTTGTTTCCATCCCAGACCTAACCATCATCCATTGCATAAACAGACAGATAAGAAGCAGCCAGTCATACCTTGGCAGTATGGGCAGCGCAATATACCGTGTAACTGCCAAGGAGGCAAAAATAACGACTGGAAACAAGCATGACAGAGCTTGCTCCCAACCAAAAAGTATCAATTGTTTTAAAACTGATCTTTGTCTCGATTTTTCAATTGTGATATTCATGAGCAGCCTCCTGCTAATAATTATTTGATTTCGGTTTCTTTATCACTCTTATATTCCAAAATATCACCAGGCTGGCAATCCAATGCCTTGCAAATCCCCTCTAGCGTTGATAATCGGATTGCTTTCGCTTTTCCATTTTTCAATATAGACAGGTTAGCCATAGTTATTCCGACCTTCTCTGAAAGTTCCGTTACACTCATTTTCCTTTTCGCCAGCATCACATCAATATTTATAATAATCGCCATTTTTTTCACCTCAGACCGTTAGATCATTTTCTGATTTTATATCAATAGCTTCTTGAAGAAGTCTTTGCAGAACAGCGGCGAATACCGCGATGATCATTGAGGCAAAAATGATAACCAAAGCAATCACTATAATTCCTGGAGCGTCGTCTGCATCTGCCACGAAATAAAAGAGCGGCAATCCTAGTACAAATAAACCACTAATTGTATTCGCACAAAATTTAATTACCTTTAAGGATTTAACTGAAATTTTTGAGAAGGCTTTGTTTTTATCAATATAAGTTAACAATTTAAACGCTTGATATAGAGCAATATAAAAAGGCACTGCAGCTATATAGAAAAAGGCGATAACTAGAAATTTTATTAAAATAATATTCGGAAGCAGTTCTTCCGTAAATCTACCTATAGCTGGGACCACAAAGATGCATAAAGCAAGAATTGGAAGTCCAATAAAAATTACTGCTATCTTTAAAAATAAAGTTGTTACTTTGTTCACCAAAAAACACCTCACTAAATTTATGTGTTTTTAATTTATCACATAATTTATCGTTTTACAATAAATTATTATTGAAATAAACTTTATTATTATTGATTATCAAACATTTTCATTTTACTCAATAAAAAGAGCATTCCTCATAAATATGGGAATGCTCTTCAATCATCATAATTTATATAGGTTATCTCTTAAGTAACGGAACAATCTCTCTAAGGCGAAATAAATAGGAATCTGCCAAATCAGAAAATCTAGTTCGGTTTTTGATAGTTTCCATATGTGCTGTCTTCATTTTGAACCTGAATTGGATTGCTTCTTCACATAAAATCTTTTGGCTGTTAATATGGATTTCTCCATTGTTTCTTGAAACATAATGATAGCGGCCGTTGCTGTCTTGTTCGCGGGCCTTGCAGTTATCTTTCAACATAAGGAGCAGGCAGTCATGAATTCTCTCTTTTAAATGGTCGACTAGAATCGGGAAAAGTATTTCTACACGGTTTTCCATATTACGTGTCATCCAGTCAGCTGATGACAGAAATACCTCTTCTGCTCCATTTTGGTGGAAATAAAAGATTCTTGTATGTTCGAGAAATTCTCCTACTATACTTCGAACCTTAATATTTTCACTAATTCCTTCAATTCCCGGACGCAGACAACATACTCCTCTTATGATAAGGTCAATTTTCACACCTGCAATGGATGCTTCATACAATTTTTTAATAATTATTTTGTCTGTCAAAGAGTTCATCTTCGCAATAATTCTGCCATTTTGATTTTTATTATGATAGGCAATTTCTTTATTTATCAACTCAATGAAGTTATCTCGAATGCCAAACGGTGAAACAGATAAATGATGATAAGATGGCTTCTCCATATATCCGCTTAAATAATTAAAGAAGTTGATGGCATCAATCCCAATTTTTTCATTGCATGTAAGCAGACCCATATCGGTATAGATCCTGGCTGTGGCATCATTATAATTGCCTGTCCCTAAATGGACATACCTCTGGATTTTGCCTTTTTCCCTGCGGATAACAAGGGTAATTTTGCTGTGGGTTTTTAAATGCGTCATCCCATATATAACATGACAACCTGCCTGTTCTAATTCTCTTGCCCACTGAACATTGTTTTCTTCATCAAAACGGGCCTTTAGCTCCACTAAGACAGTTACTTGTTTTCCGTTCTCTGCCGCTCGTTTAAGACTTTCAATAATCGGCGAATCTCCACTGACACGGTATAAAGTTTGCTTGATTGCCAACACATTCTTATCATCTGCAGCCTGTGACATAAATTCCACGACTGGTTCGAATGACTCATAAGGGTGATGCAGCAATACATCATGTTCAGCAATCTTTTCAAACATGTCTCCTTCTCCCTCTAAGTCAAGGGGAGGCTGAGGAATAAAGGTTGTAGCCGCTAGATGTTCATGAGTCGCTGCTACCTTCTTATAAAATGAAAATAGGAACGTCAAGTCCAAAGGGGCATTGACAACATAAACATCTTTGGAATGGATTTCGAGAACCTTTCTAAGATAATCAATAACCCCCTGGTTGCTTCTAGACTTCTGGTATTCTAAACGGACAGCAGCCCCCCGTTTTCGTTTCTTCAGCTCTTCTTCAATTTCCTGTAATAAGTCTTCTGCTTCATCTTCATGTATAGTTAAATCTGCATTTCGAGTAATCCGAAATGAAGTGACAGATTGCACTTTATAGCCTGTAAACAATTTATCAATAAACCGGGAAATCACTTCTTCCAAAAGAACGAACTTTCTTTCCTTTCCCTTTTGGGTTATTTCCACTAAGCGGTCAATTACAGCTGGGACTTGTACAATCACTAAATTACCGTCTAAATCTTGCTCTATCCTCTTTTCAAGCGATTTTTCTTCAATGATTACCGCTAGGTTTAAAGATTTATTTAAAAGCATTGGAAAGGGACGATACGCATCAATCGCCATTGGTGTCAGAACAGGATAAACTTGTTCATCAAAAAAGTTCTCTAAAATAGCCAATTCTTTCGGTGCAGCATCTTCAATATTAATGATACTCACTTGTTCATGCACTAATATTTTTGATAATTCACTATATACTTCATCTTGTTTCTTTACTAGTAAATATGCCTTTTCGGAAATAGCACTAAGCTGCTCTTTAGGGGTTAATCCCGCTTTGTTTTCAGGTTTGTTAAAACCAGCCTTTACTTGATCGAGCAGTCCTGCGACACGCACCATGAAAAACTCATCCAGATTTGAACTAAAAATCGATAAAAACTTATATCTTTCTAATAAGGCATTCTGGTCATCCACCGCTTCTTCCAGCACTCGGCTGTTAAAATCCAACCAGCTTAACTCTCGATTATTATAATAGGAAGGTTTATCCAAATTTATAGTGCTTCTCTGCTCTTGATGAGTTTGCATTTTTACATCCCCTTAACAATTATTGCTAATATTACTATTACTTAGAATAACACGAATAGTGAGATGAATAACCTTTTACATTGTAAAATTTTTGTAAATTTTTGTAGAAATATGCAAGATATCCAAATGCAAGATTATTATTGTATTCTTAGGGGTACAATGGATAGGCGCACTTTACAAAAGCTTAATATTTTTTCTTAACATTTTCTTATAAGATATACATATTCACAATTACAAAGGGAGGATTCGAGAATTGAAAGATATCTCAATTGCCATCATTGATCTCGGCTCAAATTCTATTCAATTTGCTATCTATCAGATTAAAAACAATTCAGTGAATACTGAAAAAGCAAAACGCGTCAAGGTGGCTGCACGGCTCATAAGTTACATAAATAATCAAGGAAACATCACAAGGGAAGGAATAAACTTGACCTTGCAAATTTTAAAAGATTTTAAGAAGCTTGGTGAGGAACATGGAGTGAACCGAATTATTGGTTTCGCGACAGCCGTCATCCGCAATGCAGCCAACAAAGAGAATGTCTTAGCAGAGATCCAACGGGAAACAGCTATTCCATTTTCGATACTAAGCGGCTATGAAGAGGCGTATTTTGGATATCTTGGAATCATTCAAGCAATAGACTTACAAGATGGCATTACCATTGATATTGGCGGAGGAAGTACCGAAATTACCCTGTTCAGAAACCGTCAATTAGTCGAATACCACAGCTTTCCTTTTGGAGCAGTCAACTTAAATGATAGATTCACGAAAGGAGAAATGCTGACACCTCAGCAAACTGAACGGCTACAAGCTTATCTTTCCGAACAGCTACAAACTCTCCCATGGTTGTCGAAAGCAAGACTTCCTATAATCGGAATTGGAGGAAGTGCCAAGAATTTATCACGCATACATAAAGCTAAATGTAAAAACAACTCATTAAATTTGTCTATTGACGATATTGAAAATGTATATGAAGAGTTATCCACATTAAGCGTAACCGAGCGTGACAATATTAAGGGCTTATCCAAAAAAAGAAAAGATATAATCATACCAGCAGTGCAAATTATCTCCAACTTAATGGATATAACTCAATCTCCTTATTTCCTATACTGTACACAATCAGTACGTGATGGATTTATTTATGATCTGCTTGAAAAAACTAATAATGCCTCTTAGAAAAATAACCACCGGACACTTAGACCGGTGGTTTTCTACTATTGTTTGTTCAATGGAAGGTCGAACAAGACATGCTGAAATTAGGAACTAAATTCATTATATGCTAAAAATATAGTCACATGTTTTAAGATTTTGTAAATTTTTGTATATGCTGTTTTTAACATCTAATTTTTGTTATAAAATTATCCGAATTATAAGCAAAAAAGGCTAACTCTTGATACTTATAAATTAAATAAATTATAAGACTATTGTAATGTTTTAAAGAGGAGAAAACGATTGGAGTCAGCAAAAACGGAAAAGCAACTGGAAGAAAAGAGTTGTTTTATTAGTGACTGGAATATACTTATGGTTTCCGCAAAATATTAAAGATTGCAGGTACATTTTTACCTCGCTAGAATATTAAATGAATTTTCCAAAATAAGAACACAATCATGAACATCATCATTAAGTTTATGGAAAAAGAGCTGCACAGCTCTTTTTTCTTTTTACCTTCCTTCCCAAAAACAATTATAAATGCCTATTTAATTAACTAAAAAAAGATTGATTTACGGAAATATTGTCCATATAATAGGAAAATACAATTGATAATGATTTTCATTATTATAAATAAGTAAGGGCTGACCTACTATGTATCAAAAAACTAAAATTACTAGTTTTCACAATTTGTGGATAATTCTTTTATTCATTTTCTTTATTACTGGGCTGTTCGGTACCATTGTAGCAGCAGTATCTTTCGGGGCAAAGGACATCACCTTCCATAGTGTTTGGACAGCGATCTTTAGCTATGATTCTTCGCTGACTGAGCAGCAAATTATTTTTGAACTGCGGCTACCGAGAGTGATTGGGGCTGCGATTGTCGGTGCTGCATTTGCTGTTGCCGGAGCGCTGATGCAAGGTGTTACCCGCAACCCTCTGGCTGATGCAGGTATACTTGGCATTAATGCAGGAGCAATGTTTATTGTGACACTATGCTTTGCCTTTTTTCCGAGCATCACATACTCTCTATTAATGATAAACTCCTTTATTGGAGCTGCGCTTAGTACACTATTAATCTTTATTATGGGAGCTTCTGTTCCTGGCGGCTTGACCCCGATGAGATTAACCGTTTCGGGAGCTGTTATAGCTGCACTATTGCACTCTTTAAGTGCAGGTATCGCGATTTATTATGATTTAAGCCAAGACCTTGCTTTTTGGTATGCGGGGGGAGTCGCGGGTGTAAAATGGGAGCATTTGAAAGTGCTGGTTCCGGTTATTCTGATAACAATTTCTTTGGCAATAAGCATGGGGCGCTCCATTTCGCTAATTTCAATAGGTGAAGAAACAGCCATAAATCTCGGCATTAAGGTGAATCGAATTAAACTGTTTTCTATCATTGCTGCTGTTATTTTAGCTGGGGTATCTGTTTCAACTGTCGGTTCAATCGGATTTGTCGGACTTGTTATACCACATATTGCCCGCAAGCTTGTAGGTTCTGACTATAGATTAATCATTCCGATGTCAGCCCTATTAGGTGCAATTCTGTTAATGCTCGCCGATTTAGGCGCACGGACAGTCAATCCTCCGCGAGAATTGGCAATTGGGATAATAGTGGCTGCAGTAGGTGTTCCTTTCTTTCTTTATACAGCACGTAAAGTTGGGAGGGATATATAGTTGAAAATTGATTTACGCAGTACAAAAACCTTTAAAACCGCCCTAGTGTTAATTTTAATAAATTTCATTGTCATCTTAATCAGTTTAAATACAGGTTCACTGCGAATTGCGCCTACCGAAGTTATTCAAACTTTGCTTGGATTCGGTGATTACAAAACCACCCTAGTGCTGTTTGAATACCGCCTTCCTCGTATTATCATCACGATACTGGCAGGCATTGGTTTGGGAGTATCTGGTGCTTTACTGCAGGGAGTGTCAAGGAATCCACTAGCTGACCCGGGGATTTTAGGATTGCATGCAGGTGCTTCGTTCGGTCTTATTATGTTTGTTACATATTTTCATTCATTAAATGATAAAGCTGCATTGCTCATCCCATTATTCACTTTTTCCGGTGGATTGCTAGCAGCAATTATTATCATCTTACTCACATATGACCATTATAAAGGGATATTGCCAATTCGTCTCATACTTGTTGGGATTGCCATCTCAGCTTGCTTTAATGCAGTCACTTTATTTCTGTCCCTCCGTCTTGATGAAGATACATACACATTTGCTTCAAGATGGCTAGTGGGTAATGTTTGGGGCAGAGATTGGATTCATGTTATTTCCCTTTTGCCATGGATAGTTGCTTTAACCCCTCTCGGTTGGCTGCAATCGAGAAAGTTAGATGCCTTGTCTTTTGGGGACAATACAGCGGTTGGGCTCGGTGTTTCTGTATTACGCTCCCGTTTGTCTATGCTTGCGATTGCTGTTGCCTTATCTAGTGCAAGTGTTGCCATGGTCGGAGGCATTGGCTTTATAGGACTCGTGGCCCCCCATCTAGCACGCCGTTTAGTAGGAGCGAGACATCAGCATTTTCTTCCTGTCGCTGGGCTTCTCGGCATGGTCATTCTCGTCTTGTCAGATACTATCGGGCGATCACTCTTTCAGCCTAATGCGATTCCAACTGGGATTGTCGTAGCAGCGATAGGTGGTCCTTACTTTCTTTATCTATTAACAAAAACAAAATGATACATAGAATAAGGAGAAACAAAATGAAAAAGAACCTGGTTATGATATTTACAGCATTGCTGTTATTGATTCTTTCAGCATGCGGACAAACAGCTTCAAATGACAATAAAGCAAACGACATAAAAACCAAAGAGAACGATAACCAAAATATCGCTTCCCTCTCTATCCATCTGACAAATGATTTACTTGCACTAGGAATAACTCCTGTCGGTTCTGTTGTCGGCGGAGAGTTAAATGATTTCCTTCCACATGTTAAAGATCAATTAAAAGATACAAAAAAGCTTGGACCAGCAAAAGACCCTGATATGGAAGCTTTAATCGCCTTAGATCCATCTGTCATTTATATTGATAAAGCAACTTCAGGTGAGGATATCTCAAAATATGAAGACATCGCTCCAACAGAAAGCTTCAACCTTGATGAAGGAACTTGGCGCGATCACTTAAAGACAATCGGCAAACTCGTCGACCGTGAACAGGAAGCGGAAGATTTCATCGCAGACTATGAAACCCTCACAAATGAAGTTAAAACATTAGCTGATGATGAACTTGGCGAAACCAGTAAAGTAATGGCTATCCGTGTAACAGCCAAGGAACTTCGTGTATTTACAACAAAACGCCCACTTGGCCCTATGTTATTCGAAGATTTAGGATTCAAGCCAGCAGCTGGTATTGAGGAATTAGATTCCACACAGCCATATGAAGTTATATCACAAGAAGTCTTGCCTGACTTTGATGCAGATGCGATTTTTGTAGTAGTAAACAGTGATGATAAAGCACAAACAGCCTTCAAACAGCTCGAAGAATCCCCGATTTATCAAGGCCTGAAAGCTGTCAAAAACAAGCATGTTTATGTTGTTTCCGATCAGCCCTGGCTTGATTACTCCGCAATAGGCAACAAGCTTGCGATGGAAGAAGCTAAGGAACTGTTTACGAAGTAAACAGTTAAAAAACCTATGGTTTCCATAGGTTTTTTTTGCTTTCAGCGAATACCTTTTGGGATTTATTTATACATTTTTAAATCGATAGAACCTTTCGCCTCTTCTAGCTCTCTTGCCAAACCAAGCTGTTTATCTAATAATTTAAAAACTGGCATGTAGATGTAGATAAGGAATTAGACAATAACCGGGGACATCCCACTAACTCCGGAAACTAAATATCAGCTAATAAATAATGGCGCATTTGCCGAGTAGGAATGATTGGAAGGTAAATCATTATCCAGTTTATAAGTTCCCTTCTGTAACATATCATCCATACAAATCTGGTCACCACTAATGAAACAATGCCCCTCTTATTAAACAGAATATTATTTATAACTTTTTAGAACCTTACTCCTTCAACAGCTAACATATACATTGTTAAAGACTGGGCATCCTGAACTGTCCATTCTCGATATTCTTTTTCTGCATTCAGATAATCTTTCTCAGTAATAAAACCGTCTTTTTCCATTTGTATTCCTCTACTTGACGCAGTATCAGCCCATATCCCCATCCGATTTTGAAAATCTGGATTAGCTCTCGTTGTTACTTCGTGTTGTGGAGTGATAGTGATATCCTTCATACCAACTTTTTTAAACATTTCACAAAGGTTATCAGCAATGGAATTATCCATACCTGCTTCAGAACGCCACTTTAAATAGGCAGAGTAAAAATTCAGCATACTTGAGGGTGGCTGTGGTTCCCATAGAATCTTTTCATGATTATAATCAACCACTAAAATCTTGCCGCCAATTTTCACAGCAGATGTCATCATTTTTAACGCTTTCAATGGGTCGGCTAACCATATTAATACCCGGGAAGAGGTAACAATATCAAATTGTTGTTTATAAGGCAGATTATAGATGTCACCTGTTTCAAAGAATAATCCTTGTATATCGCCATGTGCTTCACGTGCTTTTTCAACTAGGCTTGGATTACTATCAATTCCTACTACACGGCCGTTTGGACCTACTACTTCTGCTATCCCCCTTGTTATTGCCCCTGTGCCACAACCTACATCGAGGATAGTCATACCTTCCGTTAGTATTTCAGCAAGTCTTTGGTGAGAGTTTGCTAACGTTCTAGAATCTAATACGTTTGTTAACTTACCTGATAACTCAGCACGATTCCGGGCTGTTTTTGTATCCATATAACTTCCCCTCCCAAATAATCTATACAACTTCACTTAGTTTATTTTATCAATTAATATTGAGTACACTAATTAATAATAAACAAAAAATTGATTCCAAAATGGAATCAATAAGATTGCACTAAACTTCCCCGTTTGTCAGTCCACTTTAATCGACTGTTTTTCATCAGATTTATTAGAATTCAGATGCTTCTGTTTAGTTATTATGGAATACTGTCTCGTTTGTAATAAAAACAGTTGCCGATACTAAGTACCAACTGGTTCGTTAAAAAAAGCTACGATAGTTGATATACATTCCATAAATGCTGTTTATAAAAATGAAATTATTGCCTCAGCAACTAGCTTCATTTAAACTGATTATTTTTGATTAATTAGAAATTGCACAAAAGTAGTTTCCCCCAAGTTATGATTAAATGTTGTATTATTCCCATTTAAGAAAGACTTGTATAGTTTTCCTCTTAAAGGAATACTTAAAACTTTATTTGTTTCATTGTTTACTTTTATTTTTAACTCCGCCATTTCTTTTAATGTCATTATTTCTGGTCCACCAAAGTCCTCCGTTCTCCCTTGAGGACCCATTTTACTCAAATCAATTAAATGTTTAGCGAAATCATTTACATCCACGCTCTGAAATTTAATGCTTCCTGGGATTATATATCTATTGAAGAAAGGTTTGGATAAAAGTAAATTTTCAATAAATCCGTGAAATTGAGTTGCACGTGCAATAGTAAATGGAATAGAACTATTCCTTAACAATTCTTCTGCTTCGTATTTAAGTTTATAATATTTCCAGGGTATTTTCTCAATGCCTACAATGGATGGATAAATAAAATGTTTTATGTGTTTTAACTTGCTTAAAAAATTCCCTAGTCCTATGACCTCAATGTTTTTAGAATTTTTAATTGGACTTGTTGCTGCGTGTATAATTATATCTATATCTCTTACGGCTTCATCTAAACCTTCACCAGACAACAAATCGCTATAAACCCATTCGAAATGGCTTATTCCTTCAGGTTTTCTTCTCGAAGTTATTTTAACTTGGTTATCAGAGTCCTTTAGTTGGTTTAATAAAGCTGAACCTAGTTGTCCTGTAGAACCAGTCACCAATATCCTCACGTACACCTCTCCCAACTAATGAATTATCACCTTGTATTTTATTATTCAAAAGTTGCAGTCTTTATTCAACTCACTCATTAAATATATAAATTGTTATCTCTGCAATACTAATTTGTTCCCAAAATTACTATGAATCTTGATCATCAACATGAAAGAACACATTCATGTTACTAGTGTTTAATAAATAAATGCCTAATCCCATATACAAGGGATTAGGCGCTTTTATTAACAAGTATATTAAATTGTTAATCTAATTTTTTGCCTGTTAACTAATCCGAATTATCACAAGCTAAAAATTAATACCTTTTAATGAGTCTTCTGGATTTTCTCTAAGACCGCAGAAATTAAGTGAATAAGTAATCCTTTATCCTTTATATGTAACCGTATTGTTATCGGTTGAGTAACTCCTACTGAATACTTATCTGTAAAGCTTTCAAATTTTCCCGCATCGCAGCTATGTATCCTAAATTTTTATCTTGTAATTCTTTAGACAACACCTCTAAATCATACAAACTTGCTGTCTCTGTTTCTGTTTCAGCTGCGACTGTTTCTGCAATTGCTGAGTTGGCGCCTTGTTGATAATAGATTACTGGTACATCATACTCTTTCACTAAGTTTCCGATCTCTGCAATACGTGATGCGCTCGGTTCCACTTCTGTAGATAAACCGCCAATTGCAATCTGCTTTAAATTATATCGCTCTGCAATGTATCCAAAAGCTTGGTGTTGTACGACAAAAACACGATTCTCTGCATTTTCAAGAGCAGCTTGGTACTCTTCATGCAATTCTTGTAGTTCTTTATTAAAAGCAGCTGCATTTTTTTCATAGCTGTCTTTCCCCTCTGGATCTGCTTTAATGAGTGCGTCACGAATTATTTTCACTTGCTCTTGTGCCAGTACTGGATCTAACCAAATATGCGGATCGAGACTTTCATGATCGTCAATTAAAACGGAAACTGGCTCTGATTCTGCATACGCATTATGAGCATCATCAAAAAGTATTACTTTTACTTCAAAGCTTTCTCCAGTTGTTTTGTACTCAAACTGGTCAGTATCTTGTCCAGATACAGCTTCCCATTCCTCATCATGACTTCCACGGGTATACCATTGCCAATGCTCATAGCCAGTCTCTTCTTGAGGCTGTGCAACCAGTGTAACCACATCTCCTGTATGATAGTGATCTGCTAACCCAATAACTTCTACTGGTTCAGAACCCTCTTCACTTCCATGGTTATGGTGTTGATCAGTTTCTTCCCCGTCTTCATGAGCGTGTCCATGATCATTAATAACAATATCTACTGGTTGAGACTCGGCGTATTCATTGTGAGCATCATCAAATAATACTGCTCGAACTTCAAAACTTTTACCTGGTGCTTCATAATTGAATTCAGGTCCGCCTTGATTCGGAACTGTTACCCATTCGTTGTCAGCACTTTCTCTTGTGTACCAGTGCCAATGTTCGTAATCTGAATTCCCTTCTAATTTCGCTGTTAATTTAATCTTGTCACCAGTATGATAATGGTCCGCAGCACCTTGAATTTTTATAATTTCAGCGCCTTCTTGATTTTCCTCGTGTCCATTGTCTTCATGATGTTGGTCTGATCCGAGACCATCTGCTGTACGGGCTATAACTAATTTATCGCTGTCAATCGATTTTAATAAGCTATCTACCCAATATTCCATTTCTTCACTGCTATATACAAACACGTCTGCTTTATTGACACGGGCGACATCTTTAGCACTTGGCTCATAGTGATGGGGATCTTCTCCATCTGATAACATTAAACTTATATCCGCTCGATCTCCTGCCACCTCACGAGCAAATTCATACATTGGATAAAAAGAGGTTACAACAGAAAGCTTTTCATTTGTGCTGTTTACTTCCGCATTTTGACAACCAAATAAAAAAGTGGATATCATTAAAATGAAAACAAACCAACTTTTTTTCATATGTGTTTACATCCTCCAACAGCATCGTATAAAACGTAATAATTACGATTTAAAGTCTAGTAATCTTTAAATTCTTAAATAAAAAAACAGTAGTACACCTTGGTAAGTTTTTAGGGTTAAATTAATAACTATTAATGTGCTAACATATCACGTACCAGACCATCCGCATCTAGATTGGAAGGATAATATGTTGGCCAATTAGTGACTTCCTCTAACAGTTTCTCACGGTCATCTCCCCAGTATAAGTGGTAATGAGAGGACTCAACTGGAAAAATACTATGGTCACTGAATTGAATGTATTTAGGCATATTCTCTGTGCCATCAACTAACTTAAAAATAAATCGCACACCTCTATTTCCTTTTTCATAAGTAAGAATTTCGTATCCATCTGACTCATACTCCCCTGAATACTCCTTTTCATCTTCGAAAAAAGTTACGACATTATCTTTAATGAGGATACGATCTACTTCTGTTTTATACCCTACTGTGTAGTATTCTTTGTATTCTTCCTTTGTCATATCTCCATTTTCTGCTTTATGTTCAAATACTTCGTCTAAATCTCCAGATAAAAGATATGGATAAACGGATTGCCAGTTACCTTCCCAATCAGACAATTCACGTTTCTTTACTTGGCTATCTTCAAAATATCCTTGATATATTTGTTTGCTTGCTTCATCATCTCCATGATGATCATCAATAACAATTTTAGCGGGTGGGGATTTGAGGCTTGGCTTTTGGTCATTGTTGAACAAAACAGCTTTTACTTCTAATCCATTAACCGTTGCTTCACCTGTAAATATTCCGGTTTCCTGACCTTCAACCACTTTCCAATCCTCATTGGCATTATCTCTGGTATACCATTGCCAATTTTCAAATTCTGTTTCTTCATCTAAAACTGCAGTTAACTCAATCTTATCTCCGGTATGATAGTGATCAGCGATTCCTTCAATTTTTATGTCTTCTGGAGCATCTTGGTCATTCAAATGACCTTCTTCCATATTTTTTTCCTCATTCTCAAGTACTTCTGATTCTTTTTCCTCTGCTCCATCTACTTGCTGGCTTTTCGTTCCTTGACATGCTACTAAAAATACACTAATTAATAACATGCTAAATAAGCTAATAACTAATCTTTTCATTTCTTCCCCTCCCATTTGCATGTATGTAAATCGTAATTATTACGTTTTAAAAATTAACACTTACTTATCCTTCTGTCAAGTCCTGTTATATTTATTTAATAAAGTTATAAAATACCAATAGAAAAGGAGACAAATTTATTTCAATATATTAATAATTTTGATGTATTCTCACATATGCAACGGAATTAATGGCGTTTCACCTAGTAATTCCACATGCATGTACGCTAAATAATAGATGCACCCTAAATAGAACAAGTCCAAATATAAAACATAAAAAGAGATTACGATAGTTAAGTAAAATAGTGCAAAGAATTTGTACTTCATGAAAACCTCTTCTCCAATGTAATATCTTCAATTACTATGCAAAGATTTATATTTTTTCAATATACTAATAACAATTCTCTTATTATATTTTCTTTTTGGAAGATTATCTCTACCATCTCTTCTAATTCTTTTAATTTTGGTTCCTTAAATAGCCCTTTACTGGTGCTTAAAAAACTCGCCCAATTATTAAATACCCAAAGAGCAATCCATTTTTGTACGGAATCCTACATTCTAATAAGGGTCTTTTTTTTAATTAGGTTTTGAGAAAACTCAGCGGCCTTCATTACTGATATTTATATTAATATTGCAATACTTTTTATGGGTAAATACTAGTGAGGTAACGCACAAAGTAGAAATATTTTAAAAATCTATTGAACCAATTCTTCCATATAGGCAAAAACAACGGTAAAAAGCAGGCTCTACAACTTTTATATAATGGAAGACTAGTGGAACGTGAGAAATAAATGATATTTTGTAAATCAGGTAATCATAAATGCTGTAGTAGCAATAATCGTTTCTTTCATAATGCTCGTAAATTAACCTTTGAAGAATTAGTGATATTATCCAAGATTTTATAATCAAGCTTTATATAAATACCATTTATCTTTTACCCTTCAACCCCTAAATTCTTCTTATTTTACTCACTACTAGCTTAGTTACATAAATAAGGCTTTCCTCTTTAAAGGAAAGCCCCTACGTGGTTGGTTAAGTTTTGGCCATCACTTTTATACAAAGCGAGTGATACTAGATTGCCTTAATTCAGCAGTAACAGAAGTAACATTCATTAAAGTTGTCGTAAGGATACTAACAGTATAGGTATCTGTACCAGTTACTGGTGTTACATCGATATAGATGTTAGCAATGTTAAATCTTTGTGTTCCTGCATTAGTCCCTGTTCTACTTAATGTTTGTTGATTAATAATTGTTCCATTCCTTCTTATTATTATATTAAAATTAACAACCCAGTTGGCGACTGTTACAACAGCAACTTGTTCAGAATTCTCTATCTTTATTTCATTACCTATAGTTACAGGAAGAGTTACTGTATTAATTGTTGTTTCTGCCCCTATTGGAATTGCAATTGCTGCCGCAGGCTGATCAAAAAATAACGCTGCTGCAGATGGTGGGCCACTTGCTCCGGTTGGTCCGGCTGGACCCGTTGGACCCGTTGCTCCCGTTGGGCCT
>JAPSHL010000059.1 GCA_031179905.1 Bacillus sp. (in: firmicutes)
AAAATATCTAAAGATGAAACTTTTGTTCAGTTTACTAAGATTTTAATAAACTGTAAAGAATTAATTTTCAAAAAATATAAATAAAAAAGGATATAAATGCTGATTTTGACAGCATTTCGAAAAAAACATATCCACTATTTACCAAGCGATAGGAGAATAGGACAAGTGTTGAAATCGAATGTAAGCTTTTAGACCTAAACATTCTTTCCATCAAAAATAAAATACACTTGTTATTTTGTGCAACTAAATTGATAATATAGATATAGGGAATTTTTTAAAGTTAAAAAATTTTTAGCTAGTACTGGAAGAAATTTCATGTCTAAAACGGTTTTATAAAGTGGTTCACTTAAATCGCTTATTTTATTGGTGTCAGGAGTCCTCTTATGGGTGAGTACAAAAATATATTTGCTAACAAGGATATAAAAAGATTCTTTATTCTTGTCTTGTTGGCTGTCATCCTCTATGCGGTGAGCAGCATGATCAACTTGATTCTATTTACGTTCATTTTTGCTTTTTTGATGGATCGATTCGTCCAGTTATTCTCAAGCAGACTTCCTATAAAGCGGAGCATCATTGTCCTCGCATTGTATATTATCGTTATAGGTGCACTAATTTACGGAATTTCCGCATATTTGCCTGTCTTTATTGAAGAGATCAAACAATTGGTGCGCAATATTATCCGATTTTATATGAGGCCGAATGATAATCCGGTCATTAACTATATTATGGAGACAATTAGCCGCTATCAGGTGCTCAATTATTTGGAGCAGGGTTTTTCCTTTGTTCTCGGTTATTTTACTAATATCGGGAAACTTGGACTGCAGCTATTTTTGGCAATCATTTTAAGCTTGTTTTACCTATTGGAGAAAGAACGACTCAAGCAGTTCACTCAAAAGTTAAATCAAAGCAAAATTGCCCCGATTTATCGAGAATTAAGTTTTTTTGGGAAAAAATTTGCTGGCACCTTTGGTAAGGTAATTGAGGCGCAATTTATTATTGCCTTAGTAAACTGCGGTTTAACAACGATTTCGTTATATTTTCTAGGTTTCCCGCAGCTGTTCGGAATCGGCATTATGATTTTTCTTTTAGGGCTAATTCCCGTCGCAGGTGTGATTATTTCACTGATTCCTTTATGTATTATTGCTTTTTCAATTGGTGGAATTGCGAAGGTAGTAACAGTCATAATTATCGTTATGGTTGTACATGCGATTGAAGCGTATATACTAAATCCGAAGCTTATGTCGTCTAAAACCGATTTGCCGGTGTTTTTTACATTTATTGTCTTGATTTTTTCAGAGCATTTTTTTGGTGTATGGGGGCTGATTGTAGGTATCCCAATCTTTATTTTCTTATTGGATATTTTAGAGGTAAAGGATAAAAATAGGATGTAATTTTAAGGGCAGGTGCGATTATTGCACTTGTTTTTTTTATTTATTATTAATCGTTCTTTTTGGTGCACACTCGCTGGTACTGAACTAGGTAGGAATCAAGCAGCTGGCTTGTCTGGATTGTATTTGGACTTGAAAAGCCTTCATTTAAAGCGATTTTGACTAACTCATCCCTTAAATAGTCTATCATATTTAGCAATTCCTTGATGTCTTCCGTTTCCTTCGAAATGTTTTGCATTTTGGCAGGCTCCTTGAATTTGAACTTACTTTTTGCATGTTAACAAAATAAGGGAGAAATAAAAAGTATTTTCCTGTCTGTATGCTGAAATATGAAGAAAATTAGTTCTTTTTTACTGATTGGCTTACATATGAAAAAAGAGAAAGCTTAAAAGCTTTCTCTTTTAGAAGAATACAAGAATAATAATAACTGCTACAAGTATGCGATAAATCGCAAATGGCACCAATTTAATTCTGTTTATTAATTTCAGGAAGAACCTGATGGAAATCAATGCGAATATGAAGGCGCTGATAAAGCCCGCGATGAAAAACGGCAGGACATCTCCAGTGATATATTCCCAGTTCTTCAGCAGTGATAAAAAGCTTGCTCCTGCCATAATCGGTACTGCCATTATGAAGGTGAAGTCAGCTGCAGCACGGTGGCTTAATCCCATCAGAACTCCCCCTGATATAGTAGAGCCAGAACGGGAAAAGCCAGGCCATAAAGCAATACACTGGAACAGACCGATGAAGAATGCCTGCTTATTAGTGATTTGATCGACTGTTTCAGCTGTAACCTTTTTCCTTTTTTGCATATAATCTGCAACAATCATTAACACTGCTCCAGCAATTAGCGCATAAACGACTGTCCGAACTCCAAAGAGCTTGGAATCAATATAGTCTTCAAAAAGGAAGCCAAGGATTGCAGCCGGCAGTAAACCGATAAGAATTTGTACAAGACTTAATTTAGGTCCTTCAATTTTTTTGCCTTTAATGTCTTTTTTCAGACCAAGCAAATTCATAAAACGATCCCAGAAAAGGATGACCACAGCCAAAATGGACCCTAATTGAATAACAACCTTGAATGTATTGGCAACTTGCGGGTTAAACAATTCCCCTGATTTAAGCAGCAAATCATCAACGATGATCATATGACCTGTGGAGGAAACAGGTGCAAACTCTGTCAGCCCTTCCACGATCCCTAAGATGATGGCAACAATTATTTCCCATAAAACGTCCAAACTATCCACTCCTAATGCTTTATATGTATTTAATAATCTATTGATTTTATGCACATGTCCTATCTATCATAACAAATTTGTTTGAAAAGAAACACTCCCATTTCTATAGGCATCTTCCCTCTGTACGATAAGCCATAGGAACTATTCTTAGCCACCAATATAATAACGAAAAAAAAACCAAAAGGGTTTCACATTATTAGTTTTTTACAATAAAATGAGAGGATATGAACACGATAGAGAGGAAAAGAAAGATGAGAACAGAACGTCAAGGAGCAGTATCTGTTGGTGATGCATTTATAGATTATCTGTCTATTAATGAGAACAACGACAATTATGAAAGACGGCTGGGAGGAGCTTCTGTCAATCTGGCAGTCCATTTAAGCAGATATGGTATTCCCAGCTTTTATATTACAAAGCTGGGAAAGGAACAAGACAGCCTGTTTGTACAGGAAGAATTAGCACAGGAAAATGTGAAGCTTGATTACAGCGTTCTTTCGAACGGAAAGCAGATTCCAAGTGTCTATATCCATTTAGATCAAAACGGGGACAGACATTTTCATGCGTATGTGAATGCAACACCTGATGATGTCTTGTCAGTCGATGCTATCAATGATGAAACTTTCTTTAACAAATTGCTGTTCTATTTTGGATCAGGAACCTTATTTCATGAAGTGGCAAAGGAGGCAACAGTCAAAGCGCTTAAAGCAGCAAAAAAACACGGTGCTTTCATTAGCTTTGATGCCAATATCCGCTTGCAAAGATGGGAGAGCGAAGCACACTGCAGAAGCACTATTCTGCCGTTACTTCCGATTGCGGACATTGTTAAGCTTTCAGAGGAAGAGCTTCTTTTTTTACTAGAGGAGGAAAATCTTGATTTAGCATTAAAAAGAGTCAAAGAAATGGATATACCGCTTTTATTTGTTACTGCAGGAAAAGACGGATCATATGTTATTTTTCAAGGACAGGTGGAAATGGTCAAAGGTAAAGCTGTACAGGCACTAGATACAACAGGAGCAGGAGATGCCTTTATGGGGGCAGTTTTATACAGTATTTACATAGATGGTTTTCCTGCTACAATTCAAAAAGCTGCGGATTATGCCTATAACGGCAACATAATGGGAGCATTAATAGCAAAAAAAACTGGAGCATTGCCTGACATCGGTAGTTATAGCGATATCGCGAGAGAGTTGTTTCTTAATAGGAGAAAAAATTAAAAAAGTGAATGCACCAGCTCTTCCCAGAAGAGCTGGTTTTTATGTTAGTTTTTATAACGTTGGATGTAAAAAAACAGTTAATAGTTTGAATTTTTTGTATAATAAGACTGATATGGATGCAGTTATGAAAATGGGGGGAGAAAATTTGACGAAGATTTTACTGTCTTTAAGTGAAGGATTTGCAAATGAGAAACAAATGCTCGAGAAGGAATTAGGTAAGCTCGGGGCAACAGTTACAAGTATTACGACTAAAAAGGAAAGTATAACAGAATATCTCCATGATACAGAAATCATTGTGACTGGTCTGGAGAGAATTGACAGAAGTGTAATTGAAAAAGCTCCAAATCTCAAGTATGTTTCCAAGTTTGGAAGTGGTATTGATAATATCGACTTGGTTGCTGCATCAGAAAGAGGCGTTCTTGTTACAAATACACCAGGCCAAAATGCATCATCTGTTGCGGATCTTACACTAGGCTTAATGCTAGCTGTTTCAAGGAACCTAACAAAATCAAATGAAATAGTAAAAACCGGCAATTGGCAGCTTCATATAGGCAATGAGATAGAAGGAAAGCGCCTCGGTATCATCGGGTTTGGTGAAATAGGCAAAAAAGTTGCTAAGAGGGCAACTGGTTTTGATATGAACATAGTTGCATTTGCAAATTATCAAGATGAAGAAAAAGCGCAAAGGCTTGGAGTACAATTTGTCAGTCTAGAAGAGCTTCTTACCACATCTGATTATGTAGTGCTTAGTACGAGTCTCAAAAAATCAACTTATCATCTAATGAATGAGCAGAGACTAGCATTTATGAAAAACTCTGCTTATTTAATCAATATTGCCAGAGGAGATCTTATAGATGAAAAGGCTCTTATCCGCTGTTTAAAAGCTGGAAAAATTAAAGGAGCTGCACTCGATGTTTTCAGCAAAGAGCCACCTGAGCTGGAATTAGTGGAACTTGATAATGTTGTGTGCTCAAGTCATATTGGCGGTGCTACAGAGGAATGTGCTGCAAGAATAGGAAATATGGTGCTGCAAAACTTAAAAAATTACTTACAAAAGGGAGATTTGATACATAAAGTGACAAAAAACGACTAAAAAGAATATTTTTTATAGAGAATTTATTCAGAAAAATTTATTTTTTTGCTATAATGATATAGGTAATTTGATTTATATGAATATTTTCACAAATAGCCTAAAAGGAGTAGTATTCATGAACAGCAAAAAGATTAGATTTTTCAAAAAGAAAGAAGGTGGTCTTAAAAAAACTGCTGAAAAAAGGGAATGGAAGAGAGGAGTTAAAACATTTTTTGCAGGAATGCGAAAAAACAGGAATAGTAGGACAAAGTTCATATCCATACGGAAAAAGCTTATTTTCTCATTCCTTACTATTCTCCTAGTTCCCAGCTTAATTATTTCCATTGTTTCTTATATAATTGCCAAAGAAAAAATTGAACAGAATCTCATTATTTCCTCTCATGAAAGCGTCAATTTTATCCATAACGAGATTACTTCCATCACTACCAAAAAGGAGCAGGATGCAACCTTTTTAGCAAATGCAATCGATGATTCTATGCTCGATGGAGATAGGGATGAAATAAGAAGAGTATTCACCCAATATCTGGGGCAAAATCAAGATGTTCTAAATGTTTACTACGTAAGGGAAGATGGAGAAGTATACATAAATGCAAATCAGGAGATCCCAGAGGGCATAGACTTCCTTAATCAAAATTGGTACAAGGAAGCCTTTAATTCAGATGGCAATGTCGTGATGTTACAGCCGAGAGAAGATGACCGGACAGGAAATTCAATTGTTACCTTCTCAAAAGTAACTTATGACAAAAAAGGTGCAATTGCAATTGATTTGAAAATCAGTTCATTAAAGGATATGATCAGAGGTTCGAAAATCGGTGAACAAGGTTATATGCTTTTGCTTGATGCACAAGGAAATTATATTTATCATCCAAGTTCTAATACTGGTTCACAGGACAAATCACAGTGGATTCAGGATATGGATAAAGAAAAGGAAGGCGAAATTTCCTTTACAGAGGATCAACAGGAGAAGATAGCAATATATGAGTCTGACGAAAAAACAGGCTGGAAGATAGCCGGTATCATGAACCAATCGGAAATAGGTAATGCGTCTTCGGTTATACTTTCAACGACTACAATCGTGTTGATTGCAGCAATTATTATTGGCGGTGCAGTTATTATCTATATTATCCGCTCTATCATCATGCCATTGAAGCTGTTAGCTACCAGTGCGGAGCGAATCTCTGACGGCGATTTAACTGAGGATATCACTATTGAATCGAAGGATGAGATTGGCTTGCTGGCTAAAAGTTTTGCTAGCATGCAGGGGAACTTACGAGAGGTCGTTACAAGTTTGAACCTGTCAATGGAGCAAGTGACTGCATCTTCTGAGCAATTGGTGGCAAGTGCCAGCCAATCGACAGCCGCTTCTAATCAGGTTACTACATCTGTGCAGCAAATTGCCAATGATGCGGAAAACATTACGACAAGTATTGGTCAAACATCCACTTCATTAGAAGAAGTCCTTCAAGGAGTAATTAAGATAGCAGAAAATTCAACTGCAGTTGCAGGACTTTCTAAGGATACTTATCATTTGGCAGAAGAAGGCGGGGCATATGTAGAGAAAAACTTGAACCAAATGAAGTTTATCCACAAATCTATTAAGCAGTCAAATGTTGTAATTGAGGAATTGAATAATCGTTCCAAAGAAATTGGCAAAATCATTCAAGTTATTGGGTCAATTGCAGACCAGACTAACTTGTTGGCTTTGAATGCAGCCATTGAATCAGCCAGAGCTGGGGAGCATGGCAAAGGTTTCTCTGTTGTTGCCAATGAAGTTCGCAAGCTTGCAGAACAATCGCAAGAATCAGCCAAGCTTATTTCATCTCTTATCGCAGACATTCAGAAAGATACAGATCAATCTGTTGTGATTATGGGTGAAGTATCAAAAAATGCAGAAGCAGGACTATCTATTTCGGAAGCTACATCTGACAAGTTTGCGCAAATTATTAAAAGCACAAGAGAAATGGGCCCGCAAATGGAGGATGTATCTGGAGCTGTTCAGCAAATGTCTGCTGGGTTGCAAGAGGTTTCCTCTTCTGCCAATGATATTGCAACAATTTCACTTGGCAATGCGGCAGGTGCCCAAGAAGTTGCAGCTGCATCTGAAGAGCAGCTTGCGAGCATGGAAGAAATAAATTCCTCTGCTAAAGCTTTAACTAAAATGGCAGAAGAGCTGCTTGTCATTGTTAATAGATTTAAAGTGTAAGGCCAAAAACCCGCTAATAAAGCGGGTTTTTTGTGCAATTCCGAGGCCTTCCTCTATTAATTGACAACAAAAAACCCCTTTCCTATAATTAGTTAGCCTGCCTAAATATAATGGAAGGAAATGATTATAAGAACTGCCGAATAGATTGCTGCATGCTATAGACTGAGCAAAAATCCGAAATATTGGGGCTCATGGCTTTAAGAAGGAGTATTGATAAAAAACCATATTACCATAACTGATTTAAACTCTGCTTCAAAGCTGCACCAGCTATCAAAAGAGTTATATTATGTTCGAAAAGATATGGATAATTGAATGAACAAAGTATTATAAGGATTTCTTTAATAGATAGAGGAAATGGTAGTTAGAAGCAAAAAAGTAGAACAAACAGCGCAAATTTTTAGGGGAAGAGCAAAGCAGTATGTTTGTTGACTATCTAATTGAAGTATACAGATTTTTTTCGACGGAAGCTTTGTCGGAAAGGTTTTAGCAAATGATAAAGCAAGACTGGAGGATAATCGATGAGTAAGCTGCTATTAGGATTAAAACCGTATAAGATAGGGGTTGCTTTCATACTGGTGTTAACACTGTTTCGAGTACTGGCCGAACTGTATTTGCCGACAATCATGGCTGATATAGTTGATAACGGAATTGTTCAGGACAACCGTACTCTAATGCTGCAATTAGGCGGGGTGATGATTTTGGTTGCTGCCTTTGGGACGATATGTGCTTGTATTTCGAGCTATTATTCCGCTAAAGTTGGATCATCTTTTGCAAAAGACTTAAGAGAAAAGATGTTTTATAAAGTAGAGAGCTTTGGAATAGAGGAGGCTAACTCAGTAGGAATTTCCTCTTTAATCAACAGAACGACCAACGACATCAGTCAAGTGCAGCAAGTAACGATGATGATATTGAGAATGGTTGTGCTCGCGCCGCTTATGTGTATTGGCGGGATTGTAATGGCAGTATCAAAAAATGCAAAGCTATCATTGATATTCGTGGTAGCTATTCCTGTACTCGCACTAATCATTTATGTTGTTATAAAACAGGGCATCCCTTTATTTAAGGTGATGCAAAGCAAGCTTGATAACCTTAATGGTGTGCTTCGCGAAAATCTGACTGGTGTTCGTGTAATCCGCTCTTTTAATAAGGAGGGGTTTGAACAGAAACGGTTTCGTAATGCCAACGAAGATTTGACCAACACTGCCTTAAGGGTCAATAAAATTATGGCAATTACAATGCCAATTATGATGATAGTCCTTAATTTATCTACTGTTGCTATTATTTGGTTTGGTGCCATTCAAGTAGATCAGGGAAATTTGCAAGTGGGCGATATAATGGCCTTTGTTCAGTATGGAATGCAAATCATGTTTTCACTTATGATGGTCAGCATGATATTCGTTATGATGCCTCGTGCTTCTGCTTCTGCAGATCGTATCAATGAGATACTCGAAAACTCGCAGGTAATGATGGATAAGGAAACAGACAGGCAAATGCCAAGCAGAGGAGAGATTGAATTCCGGAATGTAAGCTTTTCCTATCCATCAGCAGAAAAACCGGTAATCAAAAATCTTACGTTCCGAATGAGGCCGAGAATGACAACAGCCATTATTGGCGGTACAGGCTCAGGAAAATCTACTATCCTACATTTAATAGCAAGATTTTATGATGTGAACAATGGTGAAATATTGGTGGATGGCATAAATATAAAGGAATATGCTCATGGAGATCTTCGCAGTCTAATTGGTTATGTTCCGCAAAAAGCGGTTTTGTTTACAGGGACTATTGCAGACAATATCCGCTTCGGAAAGGAAGACGCGACAGAAAAAGAAATACTGGAAGTCTTGGAGATTTCTCAATCGAAAGAGTTCGTCGATGGGCTTGATCAGGGGATCTATTCAGAAATCTCACAAGGTGGCACCAATCTTTCAGGCGGACAAAAGCAGCGTCTTTCTATTGCAAGGGCACTTGTCAGAAAGCCGCATATATACTTGTTCGATGACAGTTTTTCGGCACTAGATTATCGAACAGATGCTAATTTAAGAAAAGCGTTAAAAAACGAAATTACGGATGCCAATGTAGTAATCGTTGCACAAAGGGTCAGTACAATTAAAGATGCAGATGCTATTATCGTCTTGGACGAAGGGAATATTGCCGGAATCGGAACACATGAGCATTTGCTGACAAGCTGTAGCGTGTATCAAGAAATCGTGAAGTCACAGGGTGTTGTGGAGGAGACAGTATGAGTGGACATAACCAAAGTAAACAAAATTCACCTATCCCCTCAAGAGGCCATGGGGGCCATAGAATGCCTGTTCAAAAAGCAAAGGATGCGAAAGGGACGCTAAAGCGGCTTACCCATTATCTTGGTGCCTATAAAGTCCAGCTTTTATTTGTTGTTGCCGCAGCTTTCCTGAGTACTGTCTTTTCTATATTTAGTCCAAAGTTATTAGCAGAAGCTATCGATACGCTTTTTAATGGACTGATGAATAAAATGAACAATGTCCCAGGTGCTGAAATAGATTTCACAGCAATCGGGCAGGTTCTTATCTGGCTCATTGTTCTATACATTATAAGTGCGTTGTTTACGTATATACAGCAAATCATCATGGTCAACATTTCGCAGAAGACAATATTTCAGCTACGCCAAGAGGTGCACGAAAAGCTGGAAAAACTGCCGCTTGAATATTTTGACAGGACACCGCATGGCGAAACGCTAAGCAGAGCTATTAATGATATAGATAATATTAACAATACGATGCAGCAAAGTGTCACTCAGCTGATTACATCAGTAATTACATTTATCGGTGTTATCATCATGATGCTTACAATCAGTCCTGTCCTTGCATTTGTATGCTTCTTGACAATTCCTTTGAGCATACTAGCGACAGTGAAAATCGCCAAGCGTTCGCAAGTGCAGTTCAGGAGGCAACAGGCAACACTTGGAGCCATGAATGGTCATATAGAGGAAATGTTCACAGGACACCAAATAGTTAAGGCATTCGGCCATGAGAAAAAGGCAATTGAGAAATTTGACAGTATAAATGAAAAGCTGTTTGAATCCAGCTGGAGATCTCAGTTCGTATCTGGCCTTATCATGCCATTGATGCAATTCATTAATAATCTCGGCTACGTGTTTGTAGTTGTTATCGGTGCTATTTTTGTGTCTGCAGGCAGAATAACTGTTGGAGATGTGCAAGCATTCATTCAGTATGCAAGACAATTTTCACAGCCGATTCAGCAGCTGTCTAATATTTCGAATATCATTCAATCGACTATTGCCTCTGCTGAAAGGGTGTTTGAACTGCTCGATGAAGGAGAAGAGCCACAAGATAACAGCAAAGCATCAGTTATTGAGCACCCTAATGGTGCTGTTGAATTCCATTCAGTCTACTTCAGTTATAAAGAAGATGAGGAACTTATTAAAGATTTGAGTATACAAATACAGCCAGGCCAGAAAGTAGCAATAGTCGGCCCTACAGGTGCTGGGAAAACAACATTGATTAACTTGCTGATGAGATTTTATGATATTGACCGCGGGTTTATTAAGATTGATGGGGTTGATATTTCCACAATGGATCGAGGAGCTTTACGCAGTATGTTTGGCATGGTTCTTCAAGACACATGGCTGTTTAAAGGGACAATACGTGATAATATAGCATATGGTAAGCAAGGGGCGACAGATGAGGATATAACTAGAGCAGCCATGCTGGCAAATGCTGAGCATTTCATCCGCACCTTGCCTGAAGGCTATGACACAGTCATTAATGAAGATGGTTCCAATATTTCTCAAGGACAAAGGCAGCTGCTGACTATTGCAAGAGCACTTTTGGCGAATCCTAGCCTGCTGATCCTTGATGAGGCGACAAGCAGTGTTGATACTAGAACCGAAGCGCAAATTCAAGAGGCGATGGCAGAGTTGATGAAAAATCGGACTAGCTTCGTTATTGCACACAGACTTTCAACAATCAAGGATGCCGACATCATTCTTGTCATGAAGAATGGGCAGGTGATTGAACAGGGCAATCATGAAGAATTGCTTCTCCAAAAGGGATTTTATGCAGATTTGTATTACAGTCAATTTTCAGAAGCTACTGCTTAGCAAAGGAAGAGTGGATAACTGTCCGCTCTTTTTTTTGCTAAGCAGATTCTAAGACTTTAGTCCGAGTAAAGATAATACTAAAGATTGTTCACCAAAAAGCAGCTAGTATATATGATAAAAAGAGGAAAATGCTTCAATTAAGAGAAAGTTTAATATGAATAATTTTTCGATAAATGGGAACTTTTTTCATTAATTAGTCGTTATACAATAAAACTGTTTTTTTTTTGGTGGAGGTAAAGGATGGATGAGCATACTGTTTATGTAATACTGAGTGATACTGGAACTTTGTTCACACGTTGCATTAAGCTTTTTACCAAAAAACCGCATAATCATGCCTCTATTTCTTTTGACTCCCAGTTGATTGAGGTTTACAGCTTTGGACGTAAGAAGCCGAACAATCCGTTTATCGGAGGATTTGTAAAAGAAGACATAAGGGATGACTTCTTCAAAAATGCATGTTGTGCAATCTACAGCATACGTGTTACGAAAGAGCAGCATGACAAAATGAAGGAAATTATTCATCAGATGGAAAAAGAGAAGCATTGCTACCGCTACAACCTGCTCGGTTTGTTCTTTATTATGTTGAACATTCCTTTTCCGCGCAAAAATGCTTATTTTTGTTCTCAGTTTGTTGCATCAGTTCTCCATGAAAGTGGAGCATTGTACTGGAGCAAGCATCCATCGTTAGTAACACCGTATGACTTGCTTGATGATTACAAAATGGAGCATATATATGAAGGGAAATTGCAGCATTATTATCTTATGCAGCCTGTTTCAACTCTTATAGTAAGTTAATTTGTCTTTTGCACTTATTCATATTTCCTAACCATCACATGATGGTTATTTTTTTTGCTCTCTTTTATAAATTGCGGTTAACTGACAGACTTTTGGTGAAAATATAAATGAAAGTAAATATGTTTTGACAAATAACTTCTCGATATAATATGATTGCTTTTGTCTGACAAGACATATCGGATTTAGGAGGATTTTGCATGAAGAAATTTAGTATACTGCTATGCTTTTTATTAAGTTTGACTATAGCATTGGCTGCATGTGGCAGCAATGCAGAAAAAGATGATTCCAAAGCTGACAACAGCAGTGAGGATCTGCTTGAGAAAGTGAAAAGTGATGGAAAGATTGTCGTTGGTACAGAAGGTACATACGCTCCTTTCACTTTTCATGATGAAAAAACAGGCGACTTGACAGGATTTGACGTGGAAATTGCCCAAGAAGTGGGCAAGCGACTTGGGGTCGACGTGGAATTTAAAGAAACACAGTGGGATGCAATCTTTGCAGGGCTCGATGCAAAACGCTTTGATATGATTGCAAACCAAGTAGGGATCAATGATGAAAGAAAGGAAAAATACTTATTCTCTGATCCATATATCTCCTCTACTGCAGTTTTAGTTACGAAGTCTGACTCAGACATTAAGAGCTTTGAGGATCTTGATGGTAAGAAATCAGCCCAGTCATTAACAAGCAACTATGCGAAAACAGCAGAGTCTTATGGTGCTGAACTTGTCGGTATTGATGGCTTTAACCAAGCTGTTGAATTGCTGAATTCTAACCGTGTTGATGCGACAGTTAATGATAAGCTCTCTTTCTTAGATTATAAAAAACAGAAGCCTGACGTAGATATCGTCATTGCTGATACTGCAGATGATGTTGCTCAAAGCGGCTTAATGTTCAGAAAAGGCAGCGATTCTTTAGTGGAGGAAGTAAATAAAGCTCTTCAAGAAATGATTGATGATGGCACATACAAAAAAATATCTGAGAAATGGTTCGGGGAAGATGTTCTTAAATAATATCTTCACAGATCCGGAGCAGCTCCAACGATATACGGATATAGCAACAAGTTCCCTTCTGCCTTTGCTGAAGGGGGCCTTTTTGTATTCGTTGCCTTTAGCCATTGTGTCATTCATCATCGGTCTTGTACTCGCCGTATTAACAGCTCTAGCGCGGTTATCAAGCATAAAGATCTTTCAAATAATTGCCCGTGTATATGTTTCAATTATTAGAGGTACGCCATTATTAGTACAGTTGTTCATCATTTTTTATGGACTTCCAAATTTAAGTGATAATCTTACTATCGATCCAGTGCCGGCAGCAATTATTGGCTTTTCCTTGAATGTCGGGGCCTATGCGTCAGAAATTGTCCGTGCATCCATATCCAGCATTCCAAAGGGTCAATGGGAAGCAGGTTATTCGATTGGAATGACTTACACACAGAACTTGAAAAGAGTTATTCTTCCGCAAGCAGCACGTGTGTCGCTGCCGCCGTTATCGAATACTTTCATCAGTTTGGTAAAAGATACGTCACTTGCTGCACTTATCCTAGTGACAGAAATGTTCCGGAAAGCACAAGAGATTGCCAGCACTAACTATGAGTTTTTATTATTGTATTCAGAAGTAGCACTGCTGTATTGGTTGATTTGTTTTCCGTTATCCATCGTTCAGCAAAGGCTGGAGGATCGATTCAGCAGGCATTTACTTAAATAGGCACGCACTTTTTGCGCAGAAAGGAGAATGCCAGATGATTAACATTAAAAGCTTGTCCAAAAGTTTTGGGAAGCTGGAAGTTCTAAAGGATATCAACTTAGATGTTGAAAAAGGGAAAGTGATTGTTGTAATCGGACCATCAGGTTCAGGAAAAACGACAATGCTTCGCTGCTTAAACCTGCTGGAAACACCATCGGGAGGAACGATTGGTATTAGTGATAAATGCATAGATTTCTCTCAGAAGGTTTCTAAGAGAGAAGTGACTGAGTTTCGCAAATTAACAGGCATGGTTTTTCAAGGCTATAACTTGTTCCCGCATAAGACGGCTCTGCAAAATGTGATGGAGGGACCAGTTATTGTTAAAAAAGAAAACAAGGAAAAAGCAAGAAAAAAAGCGGAACAGCTTCTTGCTAAAGTTGGACTGGCTGATAAACTAGATTATTATCCGTTTCAACTTTCAGGGGGACAACAGCAGCGTGTTGGGATAGCGAGGGCACTGGCGATGGAACCAGAAGTAATGCTCTTTGACGAACCGACATCGGCGCTGGATCCAGAGCTTGTTGGTGAGGTTTTAAAGGTTATGAAGGATCTTGCCAAAGAAGGGATGACAATGATTGTCGTCACACATGAAATGAAATTTGCCAGAGAAGCAGCAGACGAAGTGTTGTTTATGGATGGCGGCTATATTGTGGAAAAAGGAACTCCGGAAGAGTTTTTCTCTGCGCCTAAAGAAGCAAGGACGAAAAAATTCCTGCAGTTGCTGCAATAAAAAAAAGAGGTATTCGGCTCATAAATCCTTAGGGGGGATGATAGCCTTATACCTCTTTAACAAAAGGGGGAATTACACTTTGTAATAACATTGTGGTCTCCCTTTTTAGTTTTTATACATCAAATCAAAAAAAATTCGAAAAATTTTATTCTCTCCGTATTTTTTGGTGGATAACCTCATCTTCCAGCAAGTTGATGAAGGCAAGCACGATTCCTGCAATTAATGCAGCAACTGTATACACGGAGATATCTGTTGCGATATAGAACAAAAGTGTGCTGATAAATGTCCAAAGCATGCAATACTGGACACTAGAGAGCCTTTTTAGTTTTTCCATTGAGTAACCTAACCTCCTTACATACAGCCCTTAAATACAATCTGTACAGTATATGGCATGGCCTTTATCTTTAGAAGAGGGGAAGGACATGCCTTTTTGTACGAGGTGCTTGCCCTTTTTCTGACGAAAAGGGGATAAGCCCTCACTTTTCGTCAGAAAAAGCATATCTAATAAGTATAAAGAATAGCTTGTATCATCTTTTCCGAAAGAAATACAGCGCTTTTCTTTATACCGTAACCCCATAACCTCCTCTCACTTTTGGCCATGATGTGCTATGCACATCAAGGTCTTTTTTTGTGTTGGTAGTAGTAAAGTCCTGGGAAATTCTAATATAAGCAAAAAGGATGACTGGTAAACAAAATATATGCTATATTTACCTAAAATAATTAGGTATAATATCCTATAAATAAAAATAGTTAGGGCGGTTTTACATGAAAAAAAAGAATTTGTTTCATAGTTTACGGACAAAAATAGCTTTCATTATTGTTTTAGCTACAATAATAAGCACGCCTGTTTCCATACAATTAAATGAAATGCTCAGGGAAGCGGGCATTTTTGCACCAGAATTAGGCATGATTATTAATACGGTGATTAACTTAGTGTTCACCACATTAATAGCTTCATTCTTTACACGAGGGATTATTATTAAGCCTATTAAAAATTTGCTCGCAGCTACAAAGGAAATACGAAAAGGGAATCTAGACATTACCCTTCAGAAAAAATCAAATGACGAAATCGGGCAGCTTACAGATGAATTTGTTTTAATGAAGGATTCTATTAAGACTATGGTTGAAAAGGTAAAGGAAACAGCGGAGATGGTTAATTCATCTGCTGAAATATTGACTGCTAATACTGTTGAAACAAGTCATGTATCTGAACAAATATCTTCTGCTATTCAAAGTGTTGCAGTTGGATCAGAGGAACAGACACGAGGAATGGAGAGCGTAGCGGATGCTGTCGCAGTCGTTAACAATGAAATAAAGGATATTGCTAAAAATACGGAAGAGATGGTCAAGTCTTCAAAAGACACAGTCACAAAGGCTAAAGAGGGACAAGAGGTTGTTGAAAGTACTGTCCAGCAAATGAGTTTGATTCAAAATTCAGTAAAAGAGTCAAATACAACAATTGAACTACTGCAGGAACGATCTCAAGAAATCGGTCAATTCTTAAATGTTATTACAGAAATTGCAGATCAGACAAATTTGCTTGCTCTTAATGCTGCCATAGAAGCGGCAAGAGCAGGGGAAGCTGGAAAAGGTTTTGCTGTTGTAGCAGAAGAAGTCAGAAAGCTTGCAGAACAATCGAATCAAGCAGCTAAACAAATTGCTGTATTAGTTAATGAAATCCAAAAAGATACTCTCACATCTGTGAAGACGATGAGAAGAGTAACAGATGAAGTTAAAGATGGAATCAATATTACAAATAACACAAAAGAAAAATTCAACTTAATTTCAAGCAGCATGGAGAAGATGAGTGCACAGATGGCAAATGTCCTTGAGGCAACCAATAAAATTAATGGAAGTATTGTGGAAGTTGCTGGTTCTGTTGATCAAGTCACAGGCATTGCCAAAGAAAACAGCCAAAATTCCATGAATGTATCTGCCTCATCACAGGAGCAGCTGGCTGCAATCGAAGAAATCACCGTTTCCACCCAATCTCTTGCTAAAATTGCAGACGAATTAGTGGAAGTAATTCATATTTATCATAAGTAAATGTACAGAAATTATCTCATTCAAAAAAGGAGATTGATTGGGGGAAAAA
>JAPSHL010000060.1 GCA_031179905.1 Bacillus sp. (in: firmicutes)
CAAGCCTCTCAGCATATACTTTCCTTGTGCCACAATTTGACCGCCGATTGCATTGCCATTCGGATAAACATAACCGTAAACAATATTTTTGAAATCCAAGTAAGAATCAGGGTTATCCCGCAAATACACCCTTTTATAACCAACTTCTAAATCATCTGCAGGGACCCGCATAACAGTGGAGGCAATTGCTTTCAGCTGATTTATGGCATCGTCTGCAGCAGCAAGCACTGCCCTTCCTGCCATCAGTGTTCCCCTGCTTGCCACCGTCTTCCAATGCTCTGGTTCAGTCTGTGTATCAACTGTCATACGCACATATATATCATCAATATCCATCTTCATCTTTTCTGCTAATATTTGAGCGAGCACCGTTTTTGTGCCTGTGCCAACTTCAACTAAACCTGACATGAGATTAATACTGCCGTCAGAGTTGAAGGTAAGGACTACACCTGAAGCAGCATCAGGACCAATCGTTGAGTTCTTCCAGCTGCAGCTAATACCTTTAACTCTCAAGCTATGCTCTCCTATTCTTTCAATCTGCCCTTTTTCCCAGTCAATTAAGGTTCTCAATCTGTTAATACAAGCTTTAACATCGCCGACTGTACTCCTGTTTAACAATACTCTAGTAGGCGTTTGATCCCCTGGACGAATCGCATTTATTTGTCTGAACATTAAGGGATCCATTTTCAGCTTTTTCGCCATCAATTCCATTGCCCGCTCAAAGGCAAAATGGACCTCTCCATGAGAAAAACCGCGAAATGGTGCTGCATATGGATGGTTTGTGTACACACTCAAGCTGTCACAAAAAACATTATCTATTTTATACGGACCTGTGCAGTCAACTGCCCCTGCAGTAGTCAAATGAGGAGATTTATCTCCATATGCACCACCGTCAAAAATATACTCCAAGTGAGCTGCTTTCAGCTTGCCATCTTCAGAACAGCCGAGCTTTATTTTGGCTTCTAAACCGACATGAATTGGAGAAACAAGAAAGTCATCTTCTCTCGTGTTAACTAACTTCACCAGCCTGCCGCCGACTGCCCTGCTCGCAAGATAAGCAAATATTTCAAGCTGCACAGAGGCTTTTCCTCCATAGCCGCCTCCGACAAATGGAGTTTGCACCACAATTTTTCCTGTTGGGAGCTGAAAGTCCCTGCTCAAGATTTTTTTGACCATATATGGGGCTTGCGAACTTGTCATGATACGTACCTCTCCGTCAGGCATAATCTCGCAAGTGGCGCTTCTTGTTTCCATGGCACTATGATCAGAAATCGGTATAGAAAATGCAGCCTCCACTATTTCGCTAGAATCAGCCCAGCCTTTTTCCATATTGCCTTTACGGATTTTTGTTTTGTTATTGATATTCGTCCCTGCAACAGGATAGATTCCAGGATCTTTATCATAGTCATTCATTTCCTCATGCAAAAGAGGAGCATCTGCTTGAATGGCTGTGAGCGGTGAGTTTACTACAGGCAATGGCTCATACTGTATGTCAATCAATGCTTCAGCGTTTTGGGCAGCATCAAAAGAATCTGCAACAATCAGTGCAACTACTTCACCGATGTAGCGCACCTTTTTGTAGGCAATCGGCGGCCTGTCTCGGACTTCTTCGCCGACATAAGGCAAACCTTTCCCGAGGACTATTGCACGCACCCCTTTTTGTTGGAGCGCATTTGTTTCATCAATCTTTACTATATTGGCATGTGCATACTTGCTTTTGACAAGCTTTACAAATAACGCCTCTCCTGTTGTTGTATCTGCTGTATAGTGGGCATAGCCTGTGACCTTGCTTTTCGATTCTTTCCGCAATATGCTTTTTCCAATTATCTGCAACTACGACGCACCTCCTTTAAAAAAGACCGGATTAAGCATTTTTATCCATCTAGTCATTCATGTATATGAACAATTTTCTGAAAAAATTAATGTAAATGCCTTGGATTTAGTTTCCTCCATCGTTTAGGCTCCTATATTGACGTTAATGTGATTTTGCTATAATATATGGCTGTACATGAAAGCTTAAAAAAGCTAAAGAGGTTCATAGCAGATACCCTCTATAAAAAACTATGGATACAGGTGAACAACTGCCATGTCCATAAGGATATGGCTTTTATTTTGCAAAAAAACCAGCCATATCTATAGATTGCTATTCTCAATGTAACGTAAAAATGAAATGGAGAGATTAAAAATGTCAGGCAGAAAACAAGAAGAAGGTCTTGAGGAGTTAACTTTACTTGGTAATCAAGGTACAACCTATCTTTACGAATACAATCCAGAAATATTAGAGTCTGTAGACAACTTGCATGTTAACAGAGATTATTTCGTTAAATTCAACTGTCCAGAATTTACTAGCTTGTGTCAATAGGGGCACACTTCAGTGGCAACACTGTCGCTTAAACCTCGTGAACTCAGGGAAGGAAGAAATTCTAATCCTGAGCCAAGCCTCTAAAGTATTAGAGGAAGGTGCAGAGACTATCGAAACCGTACAGACAGGAATCGGGTAAAAGTACTGTTTGAAGAAGGAAGTAGAGTACATCCTAACAAGGGTGGAAGCGCGAGGATGCTTATATTCGACCGAAAGAATATATGTATATGATATAGTCCACCTGCAAATTGCAGTGCCAATTACTGGACAGCCGGATTTCGCTACTATGTATATCAGCTATATTCCGGACAAAAAAATTGTGGAAAGTAAATCGTTGAAGCTCTATTTGTTCAGCTTCCGCAACCATGGAGATTTCCACGAAGACTGTGTCAATATCATTATGAATGATTTAATAAAGTTAATGGATCCTAGATATATCGAGGTATGGGGCAAGTTCACACCAAGAGGCGGATTGTCTATTGACCCGTATTGCAATTACGGCAAGCCTGGAACTAAGTTCGAAGAAATGGCAACACACCGCCTAATGAATCACGACCTCTATCCAGAAAAAGTTGACAACAGATAATACTTAAAAAGGATGCTAAGCATTTGTTTAGCATCCTTCTTTTTGTCTACCAGCCTTTTCGCTGACATAAGCTTGTTATATGGGCAAGATGATGTTTTCCATGCCATGCATAAATTCCTATATTCCTATTTATAGCCACTTCTCCTGACTCTGGATGAAGAAACGTTCTTTCTAACTGATCTTGAGATAAGGGCCGAAGTAATTCTGTAAGACGCAGATGCAAGGAATCTAGTAATTGCAAGGATATTTCAACAGGCAGAACGGAATCAGGCATAGCAGCCCATTTATCTTCTGCATACGTTTTTATCACTGGCTTATCTTCTGTTAAAGCAAGCTTAAAGCGTATATATGCGTTCATATGGCTGTCAGCAACATGATGGACAACTTGACGTATAGTCCAGCCTCCTTCCCGATACCGTGTGTTTAATTGCTCATTAGAAAGTTCCGATACCGCATGCCGCATTTGTGCAGGCAGTTGTTCTATTTCGTCCAGCCAGGAGGAAATTACTTCTTGCGTGTATTCTCCGTCCCATGTAAATTGTCCGATCGGATATCTTAAGTCCGTCATATACCGCACCTCTTTTTTTGTTATTTGCTCTTCGTTTTTATGTCTGTTTTTCCGTAATATATGTTTTTATACTGGGGGGCTGATATGTAAGAAACCTGTCAAGCATAACAGCAGGATCCTCTTCCACTATAGCAATACTTCTGTATTTTTCCTGAAGAAACTCAGCATCTGCCATATGGTTAATGAGTTTGACTAAGGGATCGTAGTAATGGTTCGTATTTAAGATGCCGCATGGTTTTTGGTGGAGGCCAAGCTGTGCCCATGTGAAAATTTCGAAAAACTCCTCCATCGTTCCAGCACCGCCTGGCAATGTGATGAACCCATCAGCCAACTCAGTCATTTTTGCTTTTCGTTCATGCATCGATTGAACAGTAATCAATTCGGTTAATCCTTTATGAGCAATTTCTTTGTTTTCAAGGAACCCGGGGAGGACTCCTATTACTGTTCCCTCTTCTTCTAAGACAGCATCAGCTACACTTCCCATTAAACCGATGCTTGAACCGCCATAAACAAGCCCTATCTTTCTTTTAGCTAGCTCACTCCCTAAAACCTTTGCTGCTTGTACGTAAATAGGAGAACTGCCGTTGCTTGAACCACAAAATACTGCTACTCTTTTCATTCATAAATTCCCCCTAGCTTTTTATAACCTTCTCTACACCTTTATTATTATAAAATGTTCTTGACTGATAAGGAATAGCTATCACTATCTTTACAAAAAACCTTTATAAATTACATAAAGAGGGACTCCTTTACAAAAGCTAATGGTGAGGATGGATATAATGCCAAATTTGTAAAAAAAGGAGGTTTTCATGTGGTCACACTTTTTATAAGATGCGGGATGATACTCTTATCATGGTCAACGATCTTTTTTTTGCCTAAAAAATCTTTTCTAAAATTTTTGCCAGTAACTATTTTTTCTACTGTCGTTCTGCTTGTTGAAGACATGATTGGACGAACATATAAGTTGTGGAAGGTCAAAGGAGGAAAAAAATCGGCAACAAATAATGCCTTAACCTTTATATTCGGACCATTTTTCGTCGCAAATTTATGGACCTTTCATTTTACTTACGGAAGATTTTGGATCTACACCCTTTTCAACTTATTGTTTGATTTACTGTTTGCTTATCCACTAAATTATTTTTTGGATAAACTCGGGTTATACAAACTGAAAGAAGTTAAGCCAATATTTTTGTTTTATACAGCCTTTGGCTATTCTATAATTAACTACTTTTTCCAAATGTTATTTGATAAAAATTTTACTTTTAAACAGAATAAACAGTAAAAAGCAGCTATTATTTTTTTCCTTGCTGCTTTTTTACTTTATGAAAGCTTTAATTTATTTATGATTTTATAAACTGTCCTTGCAAGAATTTATTTAATGTTTTTATCGATTGTTCCGTATTCAAAACATGTTCACATCCAATCATAAATAGTTGTGTCTCTTGATTCTTCTAGATAGAATGCTCATTTTTCCCCTTTTCATCCTTCATCTGTATTCTTGTCCATTTCCTCTTTTGCGTAACTTCATATGATGTTGTATACCTGATGTTCGGAGGTGAGAGGCATGTCAAGAGGTTATGAAGAAAATGGTGGAGGATACAACAATAGCTTTGCACTAATCGTTGTTCTATTTATTCTATTGATCATCATTGGTGCATCTTATCTAGGTTAATCATTAATAACGAAAATGCCCTGGTTTAATAGAACTGGGGCATTTTCGTTTTTTTTATCCTTTCCATTTCCCTTCAGATAAAGTCTGCTGAATCTCCTTATCGATTTTTCTGAAGCCTTGTTCCAATGCATACTCTTGAACCTTGTTACCGATTCCAGCATATGCAAGCTGCTTGTAATCACTAGATGTCATTCCTGTCCAATATTTCAAAAAGAAGTCTACTGACAGCATATTTGGGAAGATGACTGTTTGCCATGCCTCTTCGTCCAGCATTCGTCTCATTTCCCTCTCACAAGCGAAATCCAAATTGATTTGATGCGTATGCAGAAGTAAATCATTTTCTGAATAAGCGTTAACTCTCTGATGATTATGACCGAGGAGAACTGGCGGGTGCTGGTCATAAGCAGCAAGGTTTGAAATAATTCCTTTCTCCTCCAATACTTTCCTGGATTTTTCTGATATATATTCAATTTTCTCTGGAAGACTTGTTGTAATACCCTTCTTAATATACTGCCTGAAAAAAATATCAATGCTTGTTGGATTTAAAAAAATAAGCCGATTTTTCTTAGCAATGACAGCGAATTCCTCTGCAGACAAATCTAGTTCCATACTTTTTAAAAGAGGAAAGGACATCGTTTTTGCTCCCATTTTCTGAAAATATGACTCTATCCTGCTTGGCTGTTCGCCTCCTCTTGCAATAATAATGGACTTATTCATCATGTATATCTCCTTTTTAATTGGATATTTCTATTATAGCAAGCAAAACTTTTTGTTTTTATTTCAAATTAAAAAAATCAGCTCAAGTCTTGAGCTGATTTAATAGCTGTTGTCATTATAAAAATTAAGGTGCTCGTTTGATTAGCTTTACATTATCCACCTTATCATCAGCAAGGGTGATGTATACTTTATCCCCTTGTTTCCAAGTACCGCTGTTATCGATCAGGACAATATCCTTATCATCATAATTATTTACAGCCGCAAGCTGTTGTCCATCTGGTGTTTTGCTGATGATAGTCGCAGAAATTGTTTGTTTTGCTTCATCATTATCTTCTATTACTTTCCTGTGATTCTCTGTTATGATTTCCGGCTCCTTATAAACTGACTCTGCCGTTGTTTTTGGAGTAGAGTTAGAGGATAAAGTTAATACAGCTATTATGACGATGGCCGTAGAAATACCAGCTACTGCGTAATAGGAACGATTGCTTGTCAGTTTCATCCTGAAAACCCCTTTTTGTTCATTAAATACCCGTAAAGCATAGTACTAAACAGTTTGGAGTATTATTTTGATGAACAAATGTGAGCAACGTTTATATATTTTTGCTGTATTTTTCATATAGTTGAAGTGACCTTTCGGGGAGCCATTTGCGCTTTTCAGGATCTGAGTAATAATGCATAAATGCTGACTTCTCCTTATCACTGAATGCTTTAGCTGCTTGGAGGTGTTCACTGCAATACCAGTAAACCTTATCAGGCTTATCCCACGCACGAAAGGGGAACAGCTTATCCGCTCCGCGCACCTTACACGCCAGGCCTTCACATTTCTCTCCCTTTATCATCCGTTCGTCCCTCCAATATGCATACTTACTCCCTTTACCTTCTCTCAATCCTTGGATTATATGCATGCAGAAACATAGCAATGACAGCAGGATTTCACACTATTGCAATATATTGCCCTGACATTAATGAATCTTTTTAGAAACTATTAACGAATCAGTAACAAGTTGTTCATATTCTCTGCATAGAATGAAACTAAACGCATCCTTTAAGGTAGGTGATTAATTTGAAGTTTATGTCCATTATTTGCTTTTTTAAGCGAAATCATAAATACAGCTATTACTCAGACAGATGTGTCAGATGTGGAAAAGAAAAGCAGCATCATTGACGAGTCCGCTATCCTCCTTGCCCCAAAAACTTTAGTCTAAAATTCGCACTTGTCCTGCAAGGGAAGAACTCCCACTTCGCAAAATACATATTAACTCTTTCCATGCTAAAATCACTACCATTATTGGATTGTAAACAAGAAGAAAGAGAGGCATTCCATTCGCCTCTCCTTTTCTCATTTTATGTAAAAACTCTTGTTTACTTTTTTTGGACATCAAGTTCTTCTTTCCTTTGTCGGAAATGATTGTAATCTTGTACTAGACCCACTGCTGAACATTTAAGCATCTTTTTATTAAGGTGGTTTTGCATCCTTGTCAGCTTTTGAATATCCTTAATTATTTCCATTTTTTTAAGATACAGTGTAACCACACCTCCCTACTAATCATTATTAGATAAATGACAGAAAAGGACAATATCAATTCCTCGACAATTATTACACCGATCCTTTGCTTAGCAAATAAAAGAGGTTTGGATAACATTACTCTACTTCCATTCCCTTCTTTAAACTATTTACAATTATCCTACGAAAAAGGGGAAATAAAAAAAATGGACACAACTGCTTTATCTTTGCTTTCAATTGCTGTTATATTATTCTTATATTTAATTCCTTTCGTATTGATTATTTTTGCTGTTGTATATTTTTTAAAATTGATGAAGGAAAAGAACCATATTCTAAGAGAAATAGCTCAAAAGCTCGATAAATTAGATAGATGAAAGCTACTTTAAGTGAATGTCTGCATGACAGTAAAAAAGACAGCAGATAGAAGCATCTGCTGTCTTAAATAATTAATTATGTTTGGCAAGAAACTGGATTAATTCCTTATTGAACTGCTCTGCATGTGTTGCATTAAAACCATGTGGAGCGCCTTCAATTACGGCTAGTTCGGAGCCTTCAATGAGATTATGTGAAAGCTTTCCGCTTGCTTCAAATGGAACGATGCTGTCTGAATCGCCGTGGATGATTAATGTCGGGATATTGATTTTTGCCACATCGTCACGGAAATCAGTGTAGGCAAATGCTTTAATGCATTCAAGAGTTCCTTTCGGTGATGCAAACGAAGCAATATCGCGATTATATTGTCGGAATGGTTCACTAACAAGATCATCCCTGTCACCTGCAGTAAAGAAGTTAGTCGTGAAGTTATCAAGAAAACCAATCCGATCCGTTTTCACACCATTCAAAAATTCCTCAATCGTTGCATCATCAAGTGCACCCTCTGGATTATCTGCTGATTTATATAAATACGGAGGAACTGCACCTGCTAAAACAGCCTTTTTCACACGTTCTACTCCATATGTACTTATATAGCGGACAACTTCCCCGCCGCCCATTGAGAACCCGACAAGTGTTACATCATGAAGGTCTAAATGCTCGATCAATTTATGCAGATCTGTTGCAAAAGTATCATAGTCGTACCCTTCATAAGGCTGTGATGACTGTCCGAAACCTCTGCGGTCGTATGCAATTACACGATAGCCTGCTTCGATTAAAGCAGGGACTTGAAGTTCCCATGAGCGAAGACTTAGGGGCCAGCCGTGGATTAAAATAATCGGTTTTCCACTTCCATGATCATCATAATTTAATACAACTGGTGAATTATTTACTGTATCGACTGTAAGTTTTGGCATTCTCTAACCTCCAATAAAAATAATTTCTATGAGCTAATTAACGCTTTTACTAGATGGCCTATACTGCAACTTTACCCAAAAGTTCTCCTGCATAATCTCTTATTCTGCAACAATTCCATTATATACCAAATTATACATTGAATTCAAAAAAAGATGCTTTCTTTAACGAAAGCATCATCCTAGTTTTTTAACTAAAGAATGGTTCCTTTTCACTCGAAAGAAGGGACTCAGCTGTTGACTGATGAACCTCTTCCAATAGCTGAGGGTTCTCCATTAAGGATAGTCCGTAGGATGGTATCATTTCCTTTATTTTTGGCTCCCACTTGTGGAAATGTTGCGGGAAGCATTTTTGAATTACCTCAAGCATAACATGAACAGCTGTTGAAGCACCTGGTGATGCACCAAGCAATGCAGCGATTGAACCATCGGAGGCGGTGATTACTTCTGTACCGAATTGCAGTGTTCCTTTTCCGCCATCCTCCGTATCTTTAATCACTTGCACCCGCTGCCCTGCTACAACCAAATCCCAATCTTCTAGTCTAGCATTTGGAATAAATTCACGCAGTTCTTCCATCCGCTGCTCCTTCGATAACATAACTTGCTGAATTAAGTATTTCGTTAATCCCATATTCTTAGCTCCTGCAGACAGCATGGTGATAATATTATCTGGTTTCACAGAAGTGATTAAATCAAACATAGAGCCTGTTTTTAAGAACTTTGGCGAAAATCCGGCAAACGGTCCGAATAACAGCGACTTTTTATTTTCTATAAATCTTGTATCTAGATGGGGAACAGACATTGGTGGTGCGCCAACCTTTGCCTTGCCATAAACTTTCGCATGATGCTGCTCCACTACTTCCGGATTATTGCACACCATAAAAATTCCGCTTACTGGGAAACCCCCAATATGTTTACTCTCAGGAATACCGGTTTTTTGAAGCAAGTGCAAGCTGCCGCCTCCGCCTCCGATAAAGACAAATTTAGCAGTATGGCGTTCTACTTTTCCACTGTCGAGATTCCTGACAGTCAACTCCCATAAACCATCACTAGTCCGTTTAATATCATTTACACTATGTTTGTATTTTATCGTTACACCATTGCTTCCTAAATGGTCAAATAACATCCTTGTTAATGCACCGAAGTTAACATCCGTTCCTGAATCGATTTTAGTCGCAGCTATCGGCTCAGCTACATCACGCCCCTGCATGATAAGTGGAATCCACTCTTTCAGTTTTTGCGGATCTTCGGAAAATTCCATCCCTTGAAATAAGGGATTGTTTGACAGCGCTTTAAATCGTTTCCTTAAAAAATTTACATTTTCTTCTCCTTGTACTAAACTCATATGCGGTAATGGCATGATAAATTCCTTCGGATTATGTATGCGCTTACTGTTTACCAGATAAGACCAAAACTGCATAGAAATTTGAAACTGTTCGTTAATATTAATCGCTTTGCTGATATCAATTGAACCATCCGGCCTTTCTACCGTGTAGTTCAGCTCACAAAGTGCTGCATGCCCTGTTCCCGCATTGTTCCATTCATTTGAACTTTCCTCACCAGTGTTTGCAAGCTTCTCAAATACTGTAATCTTCCAGTCAGGTACTAATTCTTTCAGAAGTGTCCCCAATGTTGCGCTCATAATTCCGGTACCAATTAAGAAAACATCTGTGTTAGTTTCTCTTTCGCTCATATTAACCTTCCCTTTACATTAATGTATTCGCAGAAAGGATGCAGGCGCTCTTTATGAACACACCATTTCTGTCTTTCGATATGACACTCTCATAATCTCTTATAATTATTTACAAATAAAAATATCTACTTTTATCTGATAATTATATACTATTTACATCATTTTAAAAAGAAGAAGTTCCTATAACACTGCTCATTTAAGAAAAAATCCCTATCTAATGCCCTCTTTCTTTGCTCTTTCAGCCAATATATATTTTTTACATAACTGCAATTTGTACGTTCCTTTTCTACATTCTATGCAAAAAGAATACATTTTATTAAAACGGCATACATCATTTCATTGCAGGACAAACATAAAACTCTCAGAAAATATTATTCAAACATAATATAATACACTTCTTTCAAGGTTATTATATGGATAAAAAAACCTAAAAATAAATCGCTAATTGGTTGCTTTTTTAAGTTATATGAAGCTTTATTCTCCGCTTATACGCTTTTCATACCAAACCGTAATTTAAAAGCAACACAATAGTAAGGTTATTCTCCTCCTATAACTAAAAGCAGGCCATTTTTAAAGGACCTGCTTTTTTATCTCTGTACTTTTTCTTTAGATAACACCTTGCTCCAGCATAGCGTCTGCCACTTTTTTAAATCCGGCGATATTAGCACCTGCTACGAGATTACCTGGCATATCATATTCTTCAGAAGCTTGCATACTCTTACTATATATATCTTTCATAATAAGTTGGAGTTTTTGGTCGACTTCTTCCTGAGTCCAGGAAAGTCTTGCACTATTTTGTGCCATTTCTAACGCAGACACTGCAACACCGCCTGCATTGGCAGCTTTTGCTGGTCCAAATAAAACATTGTTCTCTATAAATAGATCAACAGCCTCTAGTGTTGAAGGCATATTGGCACCTTCACCGACAGCTTTTACTCCATTAGTTAGAAGAATTTCGGCCGAAGCTTTATCCAGTTCATTTTGTGTGGCACTCGGCAAGGCAATATCACATGGAATTTGCCAAATTCCTGCACATCCTTCTTGATAAATAGCGCTTGGATGCTCATCCACATACTCAGAAATCCTTTTTGCTTCCACTTCTTTCAGTCGTTTAACAGTATTTAAGTCAATACCATTCGGATCATACACATAGCCGCTTGAATCACTGCAAGCAACTACTTTTGCACCCAGCTGCATTGCTTTTTCGATTGCATAAATGCTTACATTTCCAGATCCAGATACGACAACGGTGCTGCCCTCGAAACTTAACCCTTTATTTTTAAGCATCTCTTCAACAAAATAAACCAATCCGTATCCTGTTGCTTCTTTTCTGCCAAGACTTCCCCCGTAGCCGATGCCCTTACCTGTCAGTACCCCTGCTTCAAAGCTGCCTTTCAGTTTTTTATATTGGCCGAACATATAGCCGATTTCTCTGGCACCTACACCAATATCTCCAGCCGGAACATCAGTATCCGGTCCGATATGTTTCGCTAGCTCTGTCATAAAGCTTTGGCAAAAGCGCATAATTTCCATATCTGATTTACCTTTTGGATCAAAATCAGAACCGCCTTTTCCTCCGCCAATTGGCTGCCCAGTTAATGAATTTTTGAAGATTTGCTCAAAGCCAAGGAATTTAATAATACTTGCATTAACAGATGGATGAAATCTGAGTCCGCCTTTGTAAGGTCCGATTGCACTGTTGAACTGAACGCGGAATCCTCTGTTTACCTTTACATTTCCATTATCATCGACCCATGGCACACGAAAGCTAATCATTCGTTCAGGCTCAGCTATTCTTTCCAACACTGCTTTATTTATATATTCAGGATTTTTTGCAAGCACAGGAACTAAAGATTCCAGCACTTCCTTTACAGCTTGGTGGAATTCTACTTCATTTGGGTTACGCTGCTCTACCAATTTATATAAATGACTAACATACTCTTTTGCGATTTTCAGTTCATTTCTTTCTGCTACTTCCATATATTCCACCGCTTTCATTAATTTCAGCTCCTAAAGATGTTTTAAGTTTTAGAAAATTCCCTTTTCTTTAATGTGGTTTCATTTTATAATTTTATAATTGATAGTTCCAATACTAATTTCGGATGAGATTCATGCGTTAAACGCATTAGGAGAGTTGAAATGATGGAAACAAGACAAATTCAATACTTTTTGGAAGTTGCAAAACGAGAACATGTTACAGATGCAGCTGATGCTTTACATATAGCTCAATCCTCTGTCAGCAGGCAAATATTCAATTTGGAGGAAGAATTAGGCATTGAGCTTTTTATCCGGGAAGGCCGCCGTGTTAAGCTGACGCCTTTAGGAAAAATTTTTTTTGAACGGATGAAACAAGTATGGAATATGATGGAAGATGCAAAAAGAGAGGTTAAGGAGTATTTAGATCCTAAAAAAGGAACCGTGCGAATTGCCTTTCCAATCAGCATGGCAGCACATACATTGCCATCCATCATTTACGCTTTCCGGACAAGATATCCGGAGGCTAAGTTTCAAATGAGCAATGCTCTTTATTATGATTTAATTGATGGAGTTATTAACGGCAATTTCAACCTAGCAATGATCGCACCAATGCCAAATCAAGAGAAAGAGCCGAAAATTAAAGGTGCTACCCTTTTCACAGAAAATATTGTCGCATTAGTTCCAAACCATCACCCATTCGCACAGAGAACCTCAATTAGGCTCCGTGATTTGAAGGATGAGCCATTTTGTGTGCTCCCGGAAGGCTTCGTCTTTCGTGAACAAGTTATCCAAGCATGTAAGGACGTACACTTCTCACCAATTATTGCATTCGAAGGAAAAGATATTGATGCCTTAAAGGGATTAGTATCAGCAGGCTTAGGGGTAGCATTAATGCCAGAGATGACGCTTGTTGACAATACACCACGCTCAACGGTTATTATACCTATTGCAGACAGCAACCTGACAAGAACTGTCGGCGTTATCTATCCAACACAAAGAAAACTGCTGCCGACAGAAGAATTATTTTATAATTTTCTCCTAGAAACATACGAACGATTAAATGAGTTCAAACAGTGATATGGACAATCCTAAGCCATGGTTCTTATATAGATACACTTTCATGATTTTTGGACTGGCCTACTCTGTTTCTATAGTAAAATAGTTTGTACTATAGATGTTTGGGTAAGTAGTAAGTAACACTTACTAAATAGGAGGATTCCGTACATGAAAGCAGTCACGTTTCAGGGAACGAAAGATGTACAAGTAAAGCAGGTGGCAGATCCTAAACTCCATAAAAAGGATGATATTATTGTCAGAATCACCTCCACTGCAATTTGTGGTTCTGATCTGCATATCTACCAAGGCGCACTTCCAGCTGAAAAGGATTATGTAATTGGACATGAGCCTATGGGAATTATTGAAGAGGTAGGTTCAGAAGTGACAAAAGTCAAAAAAGGCGATCGTGTTGTGCTTCCATTCAATATTTCCTGCGGCCATTGCTTTTTTTGTGAGCATGATATGGAAAGTCAATGTGATAATTCGAATCCAAACAAGCAAATTACCGATACAGGCGCATACTTCGGCTTCACAGAACGATATGGCGATTATCAAGGTGGACAGGCAGAATTACTGCGCGTTCCATACGGAAACTTTATGCCGTTTGTGATTCCCGAAAGCTGTGAATTAGAAGACGAAGCTTTACTATTTATGTCTGATGTACTGCCGACAGCGTATTGGAGTGTTGAAAACTCTGGTGTGAAAAAAGGCGACACAGTAGTCGTGTTAGGGTGCGGGCCTATCGGCTTGATGACACAAAAATTCGCCTGGATGAAGGGCGCAAAGCGTGTCATCGCCGTCGATAATATTCCATATCGCTTAAACCACGCAAAAAAAATGAATAAAGTGGAAATAATCAACTTTGACGAACATGAGGATGCAGGAAGTTTTATAAAAGAAATGACTGCCGGTGGGGCAGATGTTGTTATTGACTGCGTTGGGATGGACGGAAAAAAATCAACCATGGAAGCAATTGGACAGAAACTGAAAATCCAAGGCGGAACTTTAAGCGCTGTGGAAATCGGCATAAATGCTGTCCGCAAATTCGGAACAATTCAATTAACAGGCGTTTACGGTTCTAAATACAATATGTTTCCATTAGGACAAATTTTCGAAAGAAATATTACTGTAAAAACTGGCCAAGCCCCAGTCATTCACTATATGCCAATGCTGTTTGACAAAATAACAACAGGAGAAATTGACCCGACAGAAATCATCACACATCGGATTTCTCTAGACGACGCAAGCAACGCATATAAAATGTTCAACGATCACCAAGATGAAGTAATTAAAGTAGTTTTAAAGCCTTAATAGAGAAGACTCAGCAAAGGTTTGCTGAGTCTTCTTTTATTGTTCATAAAAAACAGCTGCTTAAAAAATGCAGCTGTTCTCATCTGACTTCATTACATACCTGATTTATACTTCTTCTCACTCGAGGATGTATTCTTCGTATCATGCTTCGCTTTTTCTTCGCGGTATTCCTCTTTTATATCTTCCATTGGCAATGAATCAACTGTTTGCTCACTTTCAAATTTATCAAATAGGCTTTCGTTTTCTGTTGGATATTGTTCAGGGTTGTTCATATTAGCATGAGAATTATTCAACCCTGTCGACTTTTTATTATCATCCATAACTATCACCTCATTATATGTATTCCCCCACTGAGGAAGAAAAAACAGACCATTTTTATCCAGTATTCGCTAATGTATGCCCTTTTTTAAATTAATAAACATATACCTTCGCCTTTTGTAAAAATATCCATTTAATATTGTATAAAGTAAATGTTTACAACCAAAAAATATGAATTTAGGGGAAAATCCAATGAAACTTGCTGATATTAAAGGAGAGTATAATGAGATTTTTAGTTTAGGAGAAAATTGCATTCCAGCGTTAAAGTTAAGAAAATTTAATTTAAGAGAGCATGCAGGTCCCTTTGACTGGGTTGGCACACCTAATTTATTCAAAATTATTCTTTTATTCCAATCAAATTTTGCTGATTTTCTTAAAGAAGAGAATTTAGAACCTCTCCAGTATGTTAATGAAGATGACATACTAGTACATGATAAATTATACAATATTGGCTTTAATCATGATTTTAAGAAAAGTGTCAACACATTGGAACAGCTAACAAGTTTACCGCAAGTTCAAGAAAAATATCAAAAACGAATTAATCGTTTCATGGAAGCAATGTCCACTTCCCAAAAAATATTATTTATTAGAACGGAAGCGACTTTAGAAGGAGCAATTGAGTTAAATAACGTATTATCTCAGTTAGCAAAAACATCTTATTGCCTGTTAATCGTTAACCATACACCAGTAAAAGAAATCGTTGAACACGATTGGGGAATCAGCAATGTTTGTGTTATCGAAATGCCCAATGATGAAATTTGGGACGGAAACGATCATCTATGGCAGTCAATATTTGAAGGCATCTCATTAGTTAAATCATAATTACAAGAAATAAAAGAAGGATGTACATAAACTCAGTACATCCTTCTTTGTATTACCTAAATTGATTTAACTATAAGCTAAGGAATAGGCGAACCTATTCCTTAGGGTGGTGATTAATTGATTGCTAATCTTTTATACGAAGCGAATAATGTTTGTTTTTCTATTTTCCGAAGTTACAGCAGTAACATTTGTAGTAGTTATTGGCTCAATCGTTACCGTATATGTGACTGTACCGGTTTCCGCTGGAACATCTACAACCGTTACAGAAGCAATGAAACGCTGTGTCCCTGCAGTTGCACCGGCCCTGCTGATTCCTTGCGTATCAATTACAGTTCCATCCCTGCTGATAAGAATATTAAAATCAATATCCCAATCGGCCGCAGTAACAAAATCAACCTGCTGCGAAGTATCAATTTTCACCTCATTACCAGCAGTTACAGGAACAGTAACAGTATTCACAACCGTTTCAGCATCCAAAGGTAAAGCCAAAGCTGTGGCTGCTTGATCAAAGAACAAAGCAGAAACAGACGGATCACCGCTTGGGCCGGTCGGACCAGTTGGACCTGCTGGGCCTACTTCTCCCGCTGGGCCGGCTGGGCCTGTCGGACCTACTTCTCCCGCTGGACCGGTT
>JAPSHL010000284.1 GCA_031179905.1 Bacillus sp. (in: firmicutes)
AACAATGACTAATATAAAGGTAGGTGTTCTTGGCCTTCAGGGAGCAGTTAGAGAACATATGAAGGCAATAGAAAAGAATGGAGCAACGGCAGTTCTTGTAAAAAGGAAGGAAGAACTGAATGAGATCGACGGTTTAATTATCCCTGGCGGTGAGAGCACAACGATGCGCCGCCTTATAGATAAGTATGGCTTTATGGAACCTTTAAAAGAGTTTTCTCAATCAGGAAAACCGATGTTCGGAACATGTGCAGGCTTAATTCTTTTGGCAAAGTCAATTGAAGGCTATAAAGAGCCTCATATTGGAGTAATGGATGTACATGTAGAAAGAAATTCCTTCGGCCGCCAAGTAGACAGTTTTGAAGCTGATCTGGATATTGCTGATGTAGCAGAGGACTTTCCTGCTGTATTTATAAGAGCACCGCATATTGTAAGTGCGGGTGAGAATGTGGAAGTGCTTGCTAAACATAATGGCAGAATTGTGGCGGCGAGAGAAGGACAATTTCTAGGCTGTTCCTTCCATCCAGAGCTGACGGAGGATCATCGTTTGACTGGTTATTTTATTTCCATGGTGGAAGAGTCCAAAATGAACTAAATTGTATATAGTGGTTGAACTTTGTTCATAATTATAGTACGATGAAAAAAACTTTTATATGACATCTACATTGATAGGAATCAGTAGCAGGAATAAATTATTCTAAAGAGAGCCGATGGCTGGTGTGAATCGGTGGATAAAGCCTGTGAATCCATCCTAGAGTAAAAACAAGGAAAAACCATTTCATATGGCAAGTAATTGTTTTCGGCTAAAAACCGTTATTTATTTAAGGTGGAAAGCATTGCTTTCAACTAGGGTGGCAACGCGGGTAACTCTCGTCCCTTTTTTGGGGACGGGAGTTTTTTGTGTTCTGCTATAAATTTTATTGTGTAGAGCATATAGTTAAAAAAGCAAGGAGGAAGAATACATGCTTGATATTAAGTTTGTACGCGCTAATTTTGATTTTGTAAAAGAACAGCTTCAGCATCGAGGCGAGGATCTGTCTGAATTAGATCATTTTGAGGAACTAGACACAAGAAGAAGAGAATTGATTGTAGAAACAGAACAGCTTAAAAGCAGAAGAAATGAGGTGTCTCAACAAGTTGCTGCACTTAAGCGTGAAAAGAAGGATGCTGAGACTCTAATCTTGGAAATGCGTGAAGTTGGTGACAAAATTAAAGGATTTGATGATGAACTGCGCCAAGTGGAAGAGAGACTGCAGGCAATTATGCTTGGCATACCAAATCTTCCTCACGAGAGTGTTCCAGTCGGCGATACAGAGGATGACAATGTAGAGATTAGAAAATGGGGAGAGGTAAGAAACTTTGATTTTGAACCGAAACCGCATTGGGATGTAGCAACAGACTTGGATTTACTTGATTTTGAACGAGCAGCAAAGGTTACTGGAAGCCGTTTTGTATTTTACAAAGGTCTTGGTGCACGACTAGAGAGAGCATTATTTAACTTTATGCTAGATCTTCATACAGAAGAGCATGGCTATAAGGAAGTTATTCCTCCATTCTTAGTTAATAGAGCAAGTTTAACAGGAACAGGGCAGCTTCCTAAATTTGAAGAAGATGCTTTCTTGATTGAAAAAGAGGATTATTTCTTAATACCTACGTCAGAGGTGCCTGTAACTAACCTGCATCGAGATGAAATATTAGATGGTGAGCAGCTGCCTATCAAATATGCAGCATTCAGTGCAAACTTCCGCTCTGAGGCAGGATCTGCTGGAAGAGACACTAGAGGACTAATCAGACAGCATCAATTTAATAAAGTGGAATTGGTGAAGTTTGTCAAACCTGAGGATTCTTATGAGGAACTGGAAAAACTGACAGCAAATGCTGAACGAGTGTTGCAGCTTTTAGGTTTGCCATACCGTGTTCTAAGCATGTGCACAGGTGATTTAGGATTTACGGCAGCAAAAAAATACGATGTAGAGGTATGGATACCAAGCTATGGTTCTTACAGAGAAATATCTTCTTGCAGTAACTTCGAAGCATTCCAAGCACGAAGAGCAAACATCCGTTTCCGTAGGGAGGCAAAGGGCAAACCAGAGCATGTTCACACACTTAATGGCTCTGGGCTTGCAATAGGCCGCACAGTTGCAGCGATATTAGAAAATTATCAGCAAGAAGACGGCAGTATCATCATTCCAGAAGTGCTGCGTCCATATATGGGAAATAGAGAGGTTATAAGCTAATTCATTAGGGCGTGATAATATATAGAAGAAGTTTCAACTTCTTCTATATATTTATTGAAAAGATATTGACACGTAAAAATACGTGTGATATATTATTATGTGTCTGATGGAGGAATACCCAAGTCCGGCTGAAGGGATCGGTCTTGAAAACCGACAGGCGGGTCAAACCGCGCAGGGGTTCGAATCCCCTTTCCTCCTCCATAGTTATTTTACTAACATTGCGCATAAATATTGGAGATATGAAGCCTGCTGTTTACAGCAGGCTTTTTTTTATTAAAAAAACACAAAAAAGAAGAGGTTTAATCCCTCTTCTTTATCTTTTCAAAAGATTCTTTTGCTGTAGAATAACAGATATTTTCTCCACTATCGGTTCGATAGCAGAATCTCCTTCCGTTGCATCATAATCGTTGATATTAAGGCGTAAGACTGGACATGAACTAAAGGAATCTATCCATTTCTCATAGCGGGTATGCATTTCTTGCCAATACTCTACAGGAGTCTCCTTTTCCATAGTCCGGCCTCTTTTATCAATGCGCGTAAGAATGTCATCTAACGACCCCTCTAAATAAATCAGCAAGTCAGGATGAGGAAAGTATGGTGTCATGACCATTGCATCAAAAAGACTTGTGTATGTTTGATAATCTGTTTCGGACATTGTGCCTTTTTCATAATGCATTCTTGCGAAAATGCCTGTATCTTCGTATATGGAACGGTCTTGGATAAAGCCTCCTCCATATTCGAAAATTTTCTTTTGTTCCTTAAATCTTTCAGCCAAGAAGTAAACTTGCAAATGAAAACTCCATCTGCTGAAGTCATGATAAAATTTATCTAAATAGGGGTTTGTATCAACCTTTTCAAAAGAAGTACGGAATTGAAGTGCATCAGCTAGAGCATTTGTTAATGTTGACTTGCCAACCCCAACTGTTCCGGCAATTGTGATCACAGAATTGCTTGGAATATTATATTTCGTGCGTAGATTCATGTTTATAGGCTCCTAATTTTAATGATTGCTTCATTTTATCGATAATAGTTTTAAGGTCTCCCTTATTGTTAACAAAATCTAGAGTATCACCATTGAAGGACAGGACTGGTATATGGGGATGTTGTTTTTGATACTGTTCCATCACTTCATGATAATCAGCTGACAGTTGCTCTAAGTATAGAGGACTGATATTTTTTTCAATATCTCTGTCCCTTTTTTGGATGCGATCCATCAGTGTGTCTAAACTAGCATGGAGGTATATGATGATGTTTGGTGCAGGCAAGTCCTCTGTTAAAACATCATAAATACGGATATATTTTGCTAATTCCTTCTCTTGCAGTGTTCTTTTTGCGAAAATTAAATTCTTTAATATATGATAATCAGCTACCACGGGAATATTCTTGTCCAGGTAATGGGATTGAATATCATTAAGCTGTTTGTATCGATTACATAAAAAAAACATTTCCGTTTGGAAGCTCCATTCATCAATGTTCTCATAAAATTTACCTAAAAAGGGGTTTTCCTCCACTATTTCCTTTAATAGGTGATATTGAAAATGTTCAGAAAGCAGCTTCGCTAAGGAAGTTTTTCCGACACCAATAGGTCCTTCTACTGTAATAAAAGGGATATTGTTCAATGCTTGTCCCTCCTGATTTGTAAATATAATAAAAAATAAAAAAAGACATATGAAGTCATTTTAACACATGAGAGGCAGTTATGGACATTAACTAGTATTAAATAAAGCTGCATGATATTTCCTGAAAAAAGCTGCCTTATGTTATAGGCAGCTTTTAAAGTATATCGGTTATCTTTTCGTAACATTAAAGTTATTTGAGATGAGCAGCCAGTTTTGTGGAAACGCTAATCCAAGCTTCCAATAGCTTACACCTCTAATGTTCAGTTCTTTTACAAGGTCAAATTTTGCTTGAATAGATCTGGCATCCTCAAACCAAACTTCGTGCTGCCTTCCTTGGGCATCTGTATAGTTGAAGTGAGGAGCCTGAGCAGTAGTATCGTAAAGGATAGCCACATTATTGTCAGCTGCCAGCTGTATTGCGCTTTGAGGGCTTAAGGCTTTAGCGACTGTGCCTTGTACAAATGGAAGTGTCCAATCATATCCATAAAGGTTTTGCCCCATCATTATTTTATTAGAGGGCATCTCAG
>JAPSHL010000285.1 GCA_031179905.1 Bacillus sp. (in: firmicutes)
CATCGTAGCAGATTTCTTTGGACTGAAGAATCAAAGTAAGAACTATGGTGTAATCTATCAAGGTTTTGGCTTGGGTGCTTTAGCGGGTTCCTTTATCGCTGCTGTTTTAGGAGGATTTATTCCAACCTTCATTATTCTAACAATTCTGTGCATCATCTCCCTGGTGATTGCAGTGACAATCAAACCGCCTTCCCAAGGAAAAGCGGAGAGAAAATCAAACCGGAAGCTGCCTAGCATGCATCCCCATACAAGAACTGGCATGTAAAATTACATTGCCCTCTAAAGACTTCACTTTGGAGGGTTTTTTGCATGTTTTCGAGAGAGTTCGTATATCCATAAGAATAGGAGTTCACTTAGGAGGAATTACGTCTTAAGTCTTAGTTGAGATTCCTTTTTAAGTCTATGGAAAAAATAATGCTTATCCGTTATTGTAGAAGCATAGGAGTAATATAATTGAAACTTTTCTTTTAAATAGTTCGTATAAAAAATAAAAGCCGTAAAGTCAGGAGTCGATTAATTTGAACTCAATTTTGCTTTTTCTTATAAGGACGGGTGTTGCTCTGCCAGCAGGAATTATTACGTGGTTTGTGAGCATGTTTGCTTTCGATCAAGGATTCTTCCTGTCAGTCGTATATGCGGCGGTCCTCGGAACTACTGCATATTTCACTGCGGATGGAATTACCTCCCACAGATTTTTGAAGAAACATGCATTGACGAGAAAAGAGTATAAATTCATTCAAAAACAGCTTAAGGAAGCAAACGGTAAGATAATAAGGCTAAATCGGGCGATGTTTCAAATTCGCCATCTTTCGTCAATTAAGAAAAGAATCGATTTTATCAGAGTGACGAAAAAAATCTACCGTCTGACAAAGCAAGAGCCAAAAAGATTCTATAAGGCAGAAAAGTTTTATTATTCCCATTTAGACTCTGCTGTAGAAATAGCGGAAAAATATGCTTTGCTTTCTGCCCAGCCAAAAAAAAGTTATGATTTGCAGGAGACGCTGTCTGAAACGAGAAATACATTAGAGAAGCTGTCACTCACACTAGAGGAAGACCTTCATGAGATTCTTGCAGATGATATTGATGACCTGCACTTTGAGATGGATGTAGTTCGTCATACCTTGGACAACAAGAAATTAGACAATAAACCACTTGATGAAAGCAGGAGGTTAAAATGAGCGAAAGGGATGAACTTCTTTTAAACGAAAGCTTGCAGAATAATCCTGCAGTAAAGGCGAATTCCAATCGCCTTTTTCCTGTTTTGTCTGAACAAGAGCAGCTTCAAGCTAAAGCGCTTGCTGAAAGCCTTGACTGGTCCAGTCATCATGCCCTCATTCGTTTCGGACATGATGCACAAAAGCAGCTTCTTACTTTTTCTCATATGATGATTGACCATGTACAGAAAAAAGATGTAGGAGAAGTGAGCAGCATTATGAAGGATTTAATGGTACGGCTAGATGACATAAATCCTGATGAATTGTCCGTTAAAAAGAAGGGGCTGTTTTCCCGCCTTTTCAGCAGATCAAAATCTTCTGTGCAGGAGATTCTTTCTAAATATCAAAAGACAAGTGCTCAGATTGACAGGATAAGTGTAAAGCTAACTAGAAGTAAAAACTTGCTTATCTCGGATATTCATTTGCTCGAGCAGCTGTATGAAAGCAACAAAAAGTACTTTCACGACTTAAATATACTGATTGCAGCAGCAGAAACAAAACTTGCGGAGGTTAAGGAGCATACACTGCCGGAAATGAGAAGGCTTGCATTAGAACTTCAGGACGAAATGAAAATGCAGGAAGCGGATGACATGGAGGACTTTGCAGACAGGCTGGAGAAACGTATTTATGATTTAAAAATCAGCAGGCAAATAACAATCCAAACAGCACCTCAAATTAGACTTATCCAGCAAACAAACCAGACAGTTGTTGAGAAAATTCAGTCATCCATCATGACGGCTATTCCCCTTTGGAGAAATCAGCTTTCTATTGCATTGACATTGTTGAGGCAAAAGCATGCAATGGAAACAGAAAGCAGTCTTCGAAATGCAACTGGCAACATACTCGAAAAAAACACAGAAATGATCAGATTGAATGGAAGCGGCAGCCAGCCTCAATTACTAGAAATTGCTGAACTGAAAGAAACACAGCAAAAACTGCTGTCTGCAATTGAAGAAACAATTGCTATTCAGGTGGACGGCAGTCATACAAGAAAGCAGGCTGAGCAAGAGTTATTTACGGTAGAAAAAGAATTGAAAACCGTAATTCAGCGAGATAAATAGACGGCTGCTTGCAAGGAGTGATAAAAAAGTGGAAGCAAGTCCTAAAATCGTCCCATATAATAGCGCCGATTGTGTTCTTTTTGAGAATTCCCCGGCTAAAACACGGACAGGAGCTATTGACGGCAATACCTCTTGCTGCGATTGAACAATGTGAATTAGATAAAGACAGACATCCGTTCATGTTGTTATGGAATTTGAAGCTTGCAGTTTTTTTCGTCCTTCATAAAGGGAAAGGTGTGATGGAATATCACAATAATCAAAACGCTATTTTACTGCGGGCGTATTCCATTGAAGAGAGCTTCCAAGGTAGGGGCTTCGCTGGGGAAATGCTAAAGGCACTTTCGGCTTTCGTAAAGGACTGTTTTCCTTTTGCAAGCGAACTTATCCTTGCGGTTAACACGGAAAATTAAGCAGCACAGCATGTTTACGAAAAAGCGGGATTCCTAGACAGGGGGGCTCTGTGCTGTCGGAAAGACAGACATACATACAGCTTATTACATAAAGAAATATAAAAAAAATCACCCTAAGCTTAGTTTAAGGTGATTTTTTTTATTATATTTTAGTCTCTTGAAGAAGAATAAGTTGTTTTTGTTTCTTTTATTAAGGAAGCGAAATCAACTCGCTTGTTGATAAGGTAGATGATTGGAATACCAAGTGCAAGGACCACAAATTCGCCGACTGCTGTTGTTAGCCAAGTTGCCCAGAATGGAAAATCTAAAGCCAAATGCAATTCAAATGCAATAATGAACATTGTAAATGTAAACACGATAGTATTAATAATCATACGCTTAACAATGTTTTTTACATAGCGGCCAACCAGAATTGTAATTACTAAGCTGATGATAGACTGGCCAACACCAAATATAAGGTCAAAAGGAACCATTGGCGAAAAGAATAAATTAGCTAAAAATACTCCGGCAACAATTCCATAAATGTATTTCTTGTTGAAAACAACAAGGTGGTTAAACATTTCGGACAGGCGAAACTGGACGTTTGTAAAGCCGAATGGAGCGATGGCAACAGTGACAACAATGTATAATGCTGCAATCACACCGTTAACTGCAAGTGTTTTTGTTTTCATTTCTTTCTCTCCCTTAGTTTTTTTACGTGGGATGGTTACGAACCACGTCATGCAAAAATATATAAAACCAAACAATAATGCTACAATAAAAAGGGTATGTGAGTCAATATAATTTTATCCTAATATAATTACTAAACCTTCATGCTGTGGTGTGCATAATATGTTTTTCTCTTAACATATAATGATGAATATTAGCTAACCTTTAATACTGGCAAAGAAACGATAAATACGATAATGCAGCTTTGAGAGGAATGGTGAAGAGTGAGAGCATTAGTATTGCAGTCTGACTTTGGATTAAGTGATGGAGCAGTTTCAGCTATGTATGGAGTTGCTAATTCTGTGCAGCATGATTTGCGTATTTTTGACCTGACACATGATATTCCCCCTTTCAATATATGGGAAGCATCCTATCGCCTTCTGCAAACTGTGTCTTATTGGCCGAAAGGGACTGTTTTTGTTTCAGTAGTAGATCCGGGCGTCGGGTCTGACAGGAAGAGTATTATTGTTAAAACAACAGGAGAGCATTACATAATCACCCCTGACAATGGCACGATTACACATATGCTTAATGTAATAGAAGAAGTCCGCTTGCTGGATGAAACGAAGAATCGGCTTCCTAACAGCGGCGAGTTGTACACTTTTCATGGCAGAGATATTTATGCCTATACAGGTGCAAGACTTGCATCAGGACAAATAAGTTTTGAAGATATAGGACCTTCTGCAAAAAAGGAGACAGTCGTAGCCTTGCCTGTAGCTAAAGCGTCTTTGGATAATAAGAAACTTAATGGCATTATTGAGATTCATGATAACCGTTTCGGCAATATATGGACAAATATTCCTTCCAGCCTCGTGAAACAAAGCGGGATAAATTATGGAGATACTTTGACAGTAACAATCTATAATAAGGACGAAATCTTCAAGAGGGAGATTCTTTTTGGCCATTCCTTTGCTGATGCCGAAATCGGCAAACCTATCGCCTACTTGAATTCACTTCATTATTTCAGCCTTGCTATT
>JAPSHL010000061.1 GCA_031179905.1 Bacillus sp. (in: firmicutes)
TCATAAATAATTTCTAAATCATGCAGTTTATCTAAAAGGGACTTGTCCCCATCTCCAGAACCCTCCATAACCTGCTGCCTGCTCCCCAATTCCTCTGGTGTCACACAATATCTTCTAAACTCTGTTACAAGCTGTTCCACTTGTCCAATAAAACCATTCTTATCTGCCACCTTCTTAAACAATGACAAATCTTCTTTCTTTTCTTCAATAATGCTGCGGATGAGCATGCTGATTCCGACACTGTTAATATGTTGCCTAGAAATGCCCCCTGTCTCTTGCAATACTCTCCATGCTAGTCTTGTAAAGCTGTATACTTGTGCACGGAACATTCCGCCAAGCCCCTCGCTCGCTGCAAGGCTTTGGTCAGACAGAAATGTCATCTGGTCTGGCACTAAATAAATAATTGGATTACCCTCCGGATCCGCGAACAGCTTCTCCCGGATGGAATCTATACAAAAGGCAGTCTTTCCGCTGCCTGATCGTCCGGATAATAATCTAACAGACATAATTGCCTCCTCGAACATAATTTCTCTCTTTATAATATCATAGAAACAAATGTTTCCCTATTAAAGAATACTTGGATTCCACTTGCCAAAATTTACACTATTTCCCCATAAAAAAAAAGGCTCTTAAAAGAGCCCATTCTTAAAAAGAAAACTGTGTATCACGAAGCGGCCAGTAGCGTAAAGAGACTTTGCCGACTACCTGATCAATGTTAATAAAACCAAAATGCCTGCTGTCCCAGCTGCCTAGACGATTATCACCAAGCACAAACAGCTTTCCTTTCGGCACTGTTTCTTCCCCTGTTATTTCTTCAAGGGTAAAATCCCCTGTCAGCTTTCCAGCACTAACTTGACTTCGGTAGGCATCCAAAAAGTTCTCTGCATATTTTTTTCCGTTAACATACAGATGATCATCCTTATATTCTATCTTATCTCCCGGAATACCTATTACTCTTTTTACATAGTCTTCTTTATCATTCGCGTGGAAAACAATCACATCAAAATGATGGAAATCACTGACTTTATATCCTATTTTATTAACGACTAATTTATCTCCATCCTGCAATGTAGGCATCATCGATTCACCTTCTACCACATAATTGGAGAAAAAGAACGCGCGAATGATGATAAAGATTATAATCCCGATAGCAAATGCTTTAATCCATTCTATGCTTTCTCTTTTTATTGCTTCTTTCAAATGCTATCTCCTCCATGCATTGTTTGGAACATTAATTTCCATGTTCTCTTTCTCTGTCTTTTTCTGCCGTAACATTCATTCGTGCCTCTACTCTTTTCCCTACATACCATAGGATAAAAATCGCGATTGCAACTGGTATTGTCCGAATCGGATGCGTAATCATCGACTTTAGGTCATAACCGATAAAGCTGATGGTGCTTATCATGACAAGCTTACCTGCCACAACAGCAAGAAAATACTGTTTCACACGGATACGAGAAAGACCTGCTACAATATTTACTATTGCTGACGGAGTGAAAGGAAAGCACAGCAGGATAAACAGCGGTCCAAATCCATGTCTCTCTATCCAAATCATCAGCTTTTGCACCTTTTTATGGTTTCGAATAAAGCGCAAAAGCCTCTTTTGTCCATATTTTCTCACCAGTAAAAATACGAGCAAGGCTCCTGCGCAAGTTCCTATCCAGGAAAACAGGAAGCCGAGCCAAAACCCGAATGCATTCACATTAGCCAAAATGAACAAAAAAAGCGGCAGAAACGGGACAAACGATTCTAGTAAAGGCAGCAAAATGCCAGGCAATGGACCAAATGCCCGATAGCTCTCAATTAATTGCATAATATTATCTAGTGTAAACCATTCTTTTAGTGTAGCTATATCCATAAACGAAAAACTCCTTGGCATATCATTACAAGCAGGTATTTAGACAAATCAGCACCTAACGCTAATAGCGCTAGGATTATTAGCTTAATTGTCCGCTTCTTATCGTCCCTAAATACAGTTTATTGCTTTAAAATCTCCCATTATTTTGATAAAAACTCATGTATTTCTTCTTTATTTGTGGCTATATCTACACCAAGCACAGCAGAACCATCGACTCTGAGATCTTGATAAGTTCCATCAACAGGAATTCTCAATGTCTCTACTTCTTGATCTTTATTGCGGATTAAATCAGAACCAATATACAAGATGTCTTTTGTACTCATGCTTGTATTAATATACGGCATCATAACACCTGCCAATTTTGGCAGTTTGGCAACAGTCTGCACCCCTGAAATTTGTGAAGCGAGTGCTTCAAGTGTCTTCTGCTGTCTTTCTACCCTTCCGAAATCAGAAATAGCATCATGTCTGAAGCGCACATAGCCAAGCAGCTGCTTCCCGTTCAGGTTTTGTAAACCTGGCTCCAACGTTACCCCAATATTCTCTGACATCCTCTTTTCGACATCTATCTCAACCCCATTCGGGAATGCCTCATCAATCAGTGCCTCAAATCCTTGAAAATTAACAATTGCATAGTATTGGAGGTCAATATCAAAGTTTTCCTTGATGGTTTGCCGCAGCAGCTCCGGTCCGCCAATGGTAAAAGCTGTATTGATTCTGCCCTGTCCATTCCCTGGTATATCAACATACATATCCCGCATTAAAGAAATCAGTTTATAAGTGCCCTTGTCTGGATGAAACTGGGCAACCATAATCGTGTCCGTCCTGTATTTAGTGTCGCCTTCTCTAGCATCACTTCCTAAAAGAAGGACATTTGTCCCACCATACTGGTCTTTTTCCCCGTTAAACTCATATTCAACCTTCTCGATTGCTCCATTTTCCAGTGCCTTTTTTTTACCTGCATTATATTGAACAAATATGTACACAGCTGCAAAAATTATTAACAAGATTAGAAACAGGAAAAAGACTCTGCCTTTCCTTAGCTTTCTTTTTTTCTTTCTTGTTTGTCTATACTCTGATCGCTCCATCTTCCATTGTTTCCTTTCTTTGCTTTTATCTATTCTAACGTTTTATTATAAACAAAAGTTTCTTCTCCATTGTTACCCTTAAAAGCATAAAATACTCTTACACATAAAGCATAGGTATTTATCTATTATCATATCAGATAAATAGATATGCAAACATTTAATTTCCATATTTTTAATTACATTTCATTAACTCTTAAGAAGATTTTAAGCCTCGAGACTTTTTCACATAAATGTTTAATCTGAGTATAAAAAAATCGCCTGCCTATTATGGCAAGCGATTCTTATAATCACAAATAATCAATAAACCAATTATTGATATAGTTCAAACGGGAAATGCGTAATGTTGGTTTTCCACTTCTTGATAATTCATGATTAGATTCTGGGAAGCGGACAAATTTAGTTGCCTTTTTCTGTTTTTTAAGTGCTATAAACAGCTGTTCTGCCTGCTCAATCGGACATCGGTAGTCCTTTTCACCGTGCAGTATTAACAGCGGAGTTTCAATATTACTAGCATATGCTAACGGAGAATGCTTCCATAGTGTTTCTATATCATTTAAGTCAGCTTTAATTTGCCACTCGGAGAAATAATAGCCAATATCACTTACACCATAGAAGCTGATCCAGTTGGAAATAGAACGCTGTGTAACAGCTGCTTTAAAGCGGTTTGTATGGCCGACAATCCAGTTTGTCATAAATCCGCCATAGCTTCCTCCTGTTACTCCAAGGCGTGTTTCATCGATAAAATCAAATTTCTCTAGTGCAAAGTCTACAGCATCCATTATATCCTCATAATCTTTCCCGCCATAATCGCCTCTGACCGCATTAACAAAATCCTGCCCATAACCGTGGCTTCCTCTTGGATTAATGAACAGAACAGCATTACCATTTGCTGCAAGTGTCTGAAACTCGTGGAAATATGAATTAGCATACATCGCGTGAGGACCGCCATGAATCTCAAGGACAAGCGGATATTTTTCCCCTTCCTTATAATCAGCAGGCTTCATAATCCAGCCATGTAATTGCCAGCCGTCTCTTGATGTCAGCTCAATTGGCTCTGCTTGTGAGAAATTATGTGTTTCCGTATATTCCTTATTTACATCTGTCAGTTTTGCTATTTCGCCTGTTTCTAAGTTAAGGCTGTATAAATCACCTGGTTCTGTCGGCTTGCTGATTGCGACAATCGCCTGCTTCAAGCTTCCACCTGTAGAAAGTCCATACACATGCTGATTATCAATCAAGCTTGGATAAATCTCGCCATCTTCATTGCCAAAGTAAACAATTGTATTGCCGTGATCTGTTGCAAGGAAAACAAAACTTCTATTATCCTCACCCCAAAGAATTCCTGGCGTGATCCCACCTTGCTGGAAATCACCGATGGCAAAATCACCGACATTCACATCCCAATCTTCTGTTAAGCAGCGAAGCTCTTCACTTTTCAAGTCGTAAATCCAGATTTTTAACAACGTCGCATTTTCATATTCCCTGCCGCTGCCTATAATCCCGATTTTTTGGCTGTTAGGTGACCAAGTGACTCTTCCAAACTGGCCATTGCTCTCAGTGATTTTCTGCCATTCTTTCGTTTCCAATATGTACAGATAAACATCCGATTCGAAACTGAAATCCTTGTCCTCACTTTTATCTGCAGTAATAGCAAGATACTTTCCATCTGGTGACCAGCTTTGCAAGTAGTAATCATTTTCCCCTGAAGTAACTTCTTTCAGTTCAGCTGTTTCCTTATTAACAATTGCGATATGACTGTAGCTTCCATTCCAAAAGCCAGCACTGTCTGATTTGTATTTCATCATATCCACTTCTAATGCTTCTAGTTTCTTTTCTGTCTTTTCGGTTATTTCCTTATCCTGAAGGCTTTCCTCCTTCCCAATGCTTGTTTGGAACGCAATCTCACTGCCATCAGCGGACCAGACAGGATTAGATGCACCATTGCGCGTAAATGTCAGCTGTCTTGCTTCCCCGCCATTTTTGTTCAGTACATAAATTTGATTTGTCCCGCTGCGATTGGATACAAATGCGATTTCATTACCGTCTGGCGACCATCTTGGCGATGTGTTGCGATACTCCCCAAATGTCCACTGAAAGTTATTCCTGCTGTCCTCTAAGCTTTGATAGAAAATATTTGAATAATAGGCATCCTTTTCTTCAGAGATACCAGTCACTACATATAGAAATCCCTTTCCATCGGGGCTTGCTTGTGGATCAACTATCGATTTTAATTTGTATAAATCTTCAGGTGTTACTTTTGTCCATTCTCCCATGTCATTATTCCTCCCTTTATTAGCTATATCTTATTTCGACATCAGAAATAAATTCCCTTCAAGACATTGCATTTAATTTTAGTTTTGAAAGAAAATAAGCAAAAGCTAATAAAAAGTTGGTACGGGAGTTTTTTTATTTTGCACAGCTTGAAACGACCCAGCAAATATTGTACTATCAAAACAGAACATTTGTTCCTATTAAGATTTCAAGGAGAAGATTGACTATGACACGCATACCGGAGAAGGATAGATATATCATGGAGCAGGCCATTTATTTGCCCATGCTGTTAACCGTTCTAGACCGCGATCTCCTTACAATCAAGAAGAGCAGTTTTAAACTTAAGCAGCCTTATATTGACCTTGTGGAAATTACGATGAAGATAATTCATGCAGAGCTGCGGAAAACAAAGGAGTATATGCAAAAACATAAGATGAAGGTAGAAGAGGTAAAAAGGGATGAAGCCTTCACGATGTATTTATTCCTATACAATGGTTATGAGGAGTATCATAACTATTTCAACCCAAGGCTTCGCAATCGAGTGCAAGAGCTTTTGGAATACTACCTGTACAAGCGGCATACCGGTTAAAAGCAGTTTATCTCGCCCAGATTTAGGGTAAATACACCTTATAGCGGACTTTCACTGTCTTCCTGGTTATGGCGAATTTTTGTTTGGAGCAAATTTGTTCTCAATATTTGGTTGTTGAAGATATGAAAAGACACATCGACAGACAGTCTCCTGTCATTACGGAATATAACAGTCGTTTTTCCTTCTCCCTCTACTACCCTGTCAGAGATATGGTGAAGAAAAAACCACATGCATGCATGGTTTAAAGGAGAATGTGTGGGAAATGCATAAATAGTGCTCTTCGAATCAATCGATATCGGTAATTTATGTTTATAGTTCATGAGTGCTCTCGTACCCTTCCGTTTCCCTTCATATGTACAACCAAAATACTCACAGCTCCGCTTAATGATTTTACTTGGAGGCAGTTTGCACATATAAATGTTAGCTCCTTCATATATTTTAGAATAAACTTCACCATCTTTCTGTAAATCAGGCAGAATTGCCAGCGTGTGATAATTCACTTCGTACAAATCAAGATTCTTCCATTTTTCAGCCATTTCTGCTTCTCCTTTCTGTTAATTACTGCTAAGAACAGCTGAATTAACTTAGATTGGTTGCATTATAGCATGCTGTTTTCCCAAAATGTAAGCGATTAGTAAATCGTCTTAAATAGTTCAAAATTCCACTCTGTTTTCGAAATTTTTAAATAATTTTATTGATATTTTGATATTTTTGCCATATAATATTAAAAAGGCATCAGGGGTGAGTCCAATGAATGAAAAGTCGTACACAGAGTTAACAAAGTTAAGTGCTATGAAAAAACACAAAGCAAATGAGACTTATGTGAAAGAACTTTACATCGACATGCTTCTAGTTGAAATTCAATGGAATTTAGAAAAAGCCAGTTTAATGACACAAATCGATCATGCCATAGACGAACGAAATGAAGCTGAATTTATCCGGCTGAGTAAACAGTATACAAATTTATGTAAGCGCTTCGATAATTAATTCCCGTTTCTGGCGTCTATGAGGGCTGTTCCTTTCTCTCTCATAGGCGCCTTTTTCTGTGTATTGCTCCTACAAAAAACGCTATCCCTTTATCAGGAATAGCGTCTTTTTATTGCCTATTCATTATTGTTCTTCATTATGATGCTCTTTTCTTCCAATTCAGATATTCTTTCAAGCATTGTTGGATGGCTGTAGCGAAATACTTTAACAAGCAATGGCGGGTTGACTTCGCTAAGTCCAGTTTTCGCGAGCTTTTGGAATGTTGATATTCCAGCTTCTGGGTCTTTAGTCAAGGCAACTGCATAGTTGTCTGCTCTTTTCTCCTCATATCTTGATACAACATTAGCAAAGGGATTTACAGCAAACATCAGCATCGAGATAAGCAGCAGGACCAAAGGAAATGATTGAATATCTTCAACCTTTGAAACTTTAAAAGCCGTCCCCCACCTTTTGACCACAAGATGCATCAGCCTGTAAATAAGATAAAGGCCGAAAAATGACAGCACAAGAGATAAGCCGATCCCAAAATAGATATGTTTTTCAACATAATGTGCCATTTCATGTGCCATGACAAACAGTATTTCATTTTCTTTGAGTTCATGGAGTGTAGTATCCCAAAGAACGATTCTTGAATTGCTGCCAATTCCTGTTACATAAGCATTTAAGGCATTGGTTTTGTCTGACATATCCACCTCAAACACATGTTCTGCAGGAATATTGGACTCTACTGCCAATGCGAGAATTTTCTCCTCCAGCTTCTTATCACTTAAGGTAGTAAAGTTGTTATACAGCGGGTCAATAATGACTGGCTGTATAAAAGTCAGAAACAATGTAAAAGGAACAGACAGCAGCCATGCATAGAGCCACCAGCGTTTTTTACTCTTGCTCATCAGCCAATAAAGAACGATAAATATAACAAAAGTAGTTGCATAATTTACCCAAAAATCAATCAGCTCATCTTTCATCCATGAAGGAAAGCTCTGTGTAGAAATATGATAATCTCGTGAAAGCTTGTAGCCGATATAGCTTAAAGGATAAGAAACCACATAAGCCATTAGATTCAGCCAAAACAAATAAATCGCTTTTTGAATGATTTTATATTTTCCTGATTCCTCTCCCCACTTGCGGAACGCTTTAGAGAAGCCAAACAGCAGGATAAACAAATAGATTAGCCATTCGAAGGGAGTGGAAATAAAAAATAAGAAGTTTTTAAGTTTTGAATACTCTTCACTTAACGCCAGCTCTCTGCTGTTCAGAAAGGTGGATGGATCTGCCGCGGATCCTTGGTATTCAAAAGGGAGCTTTGAATCTGCCAAATAAAACAAATACCAATAAAAAAATAAGCCGTACACGATAAATAATAATACTGAGTAAAAACCTATTTTTCTTGCCATTATTCCCCTCCTTGCCTTGTACAACCCTTGTTACTATTAATAAGACTAAGAGACGACATTTAGAACAAGAAGTTTTAAAGGACAAGCTCTTTCCGCAAGTTAAATAAAACTAAAAAAAAAGCACTGGGCCAACAAACCCAGTACATCTTTCCAATTAATATATTAAATGTAGAAAGTCTTCCTTCGTGATATTGCCGAAATAATGCTTGATTGATGTTTCCTCAAGTGCCTTTTCTAGTTCGCTTCGATCATAGCGCAAGCCCGTCAGCTTATTCTCAATATCAGAAACGTCCCCGACTCCAAAGAAATCGCCATAAATCTTACAGTTTTTAATAATTCCTTTTGCCACATCAAAGCGGACGTCAACTTGTCCGACAGGGAAACGATGGGAATGCTGCAGATTAAACTTCGGTGATTTTCCATAATTCCAATCCCAGTTTTGATAACGTTCTTTTGATAAAGCATGGATGTTTTCCCAGTCTTTTTCTGTTAGTACATATTCCTGGATATTTTCTTCCCCATCAAACAGGTACGCCAAAATAATGCGCTTGAATTCTTCAATATCCATTTTCTCTTTCAGGAATTCTGTAATATTAGCAACTCGGCTTCTTACAGACTTAATTCCCTTTGATTCAATTTTATCTTTTCTGACTTTTAGTGCAGACACAATATGATCCATCTCTGAATCGAACAACAGAGTCCCATGGCTGAACATTCTCCCTTTTGTAGAGAATTGGGCATTCCCAGAAATCTTTCTGCCCTCAGCCAACAAATCATTGCGCCCGCTTAGCTCAGCATTAACTCCTAAGCTTTGCAGTGCCTTGACAACAGGTTCTGTAAACTTGCGGAAGTTATGAAAGCTGTCGCCGTCATCCTTTGTAATAAAGCTGAAGTTCAAGTTACCTTTATCATGGTAAACTGCACCGCCGCCAGAAAGCCTTCTTACTACATGAATTCCGTTTGATTCAACATATTCTGTGTTGATTTCCTCAATTGTGTTCTGGTTTTTGCCGATAATGATGGATGGTTCATTTATATAAAATAATAGGTATGTCTCATTAATATTAAGATTTTTCAGCGCATATTCTTCAATCGCCAAGTTGATGCGCGGATCTGTAATGCCCTTATTATCAATAAACAGCATATGTACACCCTCTTTTCCATTATTCTGATTAAATATAGCATATCATCTAATAAAAGAATAATTAGCCCCTTTATACTATAACTAAATTTCGTCGAATTAGCACTTTTTTTGTATCCTTTTTCTTGAGGAAAAGTTGGAATCTAATATCCACTATATTATCCTAAAGAAAAGGCCGGGCTGATGCCCGGCCTTACCTCAGAGGTTATTCTGCTGCAGCCTCAGTAAACTGGCGTTTATGAGCAAATGTAAAGTATAGAATAGTTCCAGCAAGGAAGAAAACTGGATAAATCGCCAAAATTGCTGCATTATGCCACATAAAGTCGAAGTCTCCTGTCGAAATAACTGCCCTTAAACCAGAGACAGAATAAGACATTGGCAGCAATGCATGGATATGCTGCATAAAATCAGGTATAAGCTCTAACGGGAATGTTCCGCCGCTTGTTGTTAATTGGAAAATCAAGAGAATGACAACGATAAAACGCCCTGGATTCCCTAAAATTGTAACAAAGAACTGAATGATAGAGAAGAATACGAGACTCGCAATAACTGTAAACAGAATAAATAATGGGATGCTCTGCACTTCCATTCCCAGCACTTCTAACAGCACAAATGAAGCTACAAGTGCCTGCAGTATTCCCACCCCTGCGAGAATCACTGCTTTACTTAAGAACCAGCGCAGTCCGTTTTTAGGAACTCCTTCCGGCTCATTAAATGAGAACACAATAGAGAGCATTAACGCACCAACGAACAGCCCTAACGAGATGAAATATGGAGCCAATCCTGTTCCATAATTAGGCACATCTGATACCTTTTCATCAGACACAGTAACTGGTTCTGCCATCATATCATACGTCTTATCATCAGAGTGGATGGAACTTGCCTCATCAGCACCATCTGTAAGCTTATCTGACAATTCCTTGCTGCCATTTGATAAGGTAGCTGTTCCATCAGCAAGATCCTTCGATCCTGATTCAAGCTTACTAGTTCCTTCAGATAGGGCACTAGAACCTGAAGATAATTGATTCATGCCTGAAACCAGTGAATTAACGCCTGTCACAAGTTCATTAGAACCACTTGCTGCTTTAGAAAACTCAGTTGTGTATTGATTCATACCGGCAATAAACTGCTCCTGACCTGCCACCTGCTGTTTAGAGCCATCCTCTAACTGTGCAGTTCCGTCTGCAAGCTGCTGAGCTCCAGCTTGCAGCTGCTGTTCCCCTTCGCTCAACTGGTTTAAACCAGCAGATAAGCTTTGCCCCCCTTGAGCCAATTTATTTGCTCCTTGCTTGAGAGCTTGCGTGTTTGCGGCAATTTGGCCACTGCCGTCTACAAGGGCCTGAAGTGCAGCCTCTACTTCTTTCTTCTTATCCTCTGGCAATCCTTCAAGCATTGGCAGAATTGAATTTATTGTTTCCTGAACTTGCTTGGCTCCTTCATTTACTTGAAGTGCACCATCAGCCAATGCTTCAGAGTTGCTGCTCCACTCCTGCAGTCCTGAAGTAAGATTGTTTGAGCCTGCTTTCAGCTCATCTGTTCCTGCTATTAACGAAGGGATGCTGCTTTGAAGCTTTTCTGCACCCTCTTTTGTTGAAGTAATACCATTTAAAATTGATTGGTCTCCACCTTGCAGCTTAGCTGCTGCATCTGAGAGCTCTTTATGACCATCTTGCAGCTGTCCTAATCCATTTGAAAGACTTTCTGCTCCAGTCAGAAGCTCTTTCACACCAGTATTGGCAGCATTAACTCCATCTGTAAATTCTACCGATTTCTCGGCAAGTGTCTTCAAATTCTTGTAAACTTCCTGTGTACCTTCATTGACTTTGTCTGTTCCATCACTAAGGTCCTTAGCTCCAGTACTCGCATCTTCAAGCCCTGTTGCCATTTTGCTTATATTTTCAAAAACAGACTCAGCATACGTCTCTGTAACTTCTTTGCCGACACCCTCTTTTATCTTTTCAACAGCTGAATTACCGATTTGTGAAGAGATAAAATTAAAGCCTGGATTAGAAACATATTTTAAATCTAATTTTTTCGGATTATCATCAAGCAATGTAGTTGCATTCTCGGAGAAATCCTTTGGTATTTCAATCAGCATATAATATTTCTGATTCTCTAAGTCTTTATAACCTTCTTCTTTATTTACAAATTGAAAGTCGAAATCCTTGCTTTCCTTAAGGTTGTCGACTAAATCTTTGCCGACTTCCAATTTTTCACCATTCATTTCGGCTCCGCTGTCCTCATTAACAACAGCAACTGGAAGCTTTTCCAAATGTCCATATGGATCCCAAAATGCCCATAAGTAAATTCCAGCATATAATATTGGAATAAATATAATAGCCAGGATGGAAATGAGCTTCATTCGATTTTTGAAAATAGAAGACAGCTCTGCTTTTAATAAATTTTGTTTCATGAAAACCACTCCATTGTATTGACCATTTTGTTCAATTGGTCATTTTTATTTCTAAAAAAAGAGGACTATCTTGTAGACAATCCCTTTAATAAGGACCTTTCAACGGTTAAGGCTATCTCCTCAGCCTGAAGGGGAGGATGATTCTTTTCCCAGTCAAAAATCAAGGAGATATACATTTTAAAGATGATGAATGAAGTCAGCTCAGGATCACATGGCTGTATTTCCCCTTTACTGATAGCTTCTTGCACATGACCTTTCATATAGCTGAGAATGGCGTTCTCCAGCCGGGTAAGTACTTCCTTCACTTCCAATGTTCCCATTTCCTTTTGCTCTTCAAACAACTTTATCGTTAGCTGATGCTCTTTTCTGTACTCGAGCATCCGGATAAGAGTGCGATGAACATTATCCATAAAACTCGAATCAGGGTCAAAGGATGCGTCTGCCTCTGCTTTCATCTCCATAATAAGACCTGTTATTATCTCATCAAAAAGCTGTTCCTTATTTTTGAAAAACGTATAAATTGTTCCCTTTCCGACATTTGCTATTTTCGCCACTTGATCCATTGTTGTCGCTTTATACCCAAACATGGAAAAGGATTTTGCAGCAGCTTCCATTATAAGCTTCTTCCGATCCACAGCCAAAACGCTTCACCTCTAATCATGAAAGATAACATTTTTCTTAAAAGAGAAATCAAAAATGACCAAATGAGAAATTTGGTCATTTAGTACAGATATGAATATAACATATACAAAAAACAAGTGCAATAGAGCAGCCTGTCTTTTCCTTAAGAAAACATCCGCTGCTTCTAAAATACTATTATTTAGAGTGTATCGACAAGCTGTTCAACACAACTGTTGCCAGCGCATCAATAAATTCTGGCTGTGCATTCGGCATTTCTGGTCTATAGTAAGAAGCACCGACTTCTTTTGTAACAACAAGACATTCATAATCATTGTCATAAAGGACCTCCAAATGGTCTGCCACGAAACCAACAGGCGTATAGACAAATGCTTTAAACCCGTTCTTTTCATAAAGGTCTTTAGTCAAGTCCTGAACATCTGGTCCAAGCCATGGATCAGGTGTGTTGCCTGCGCTTTGCCAGCCAATATAGTAATTAGAAACACCGGCAGATTTAGCAATCAAGTCAGCAGTTTCTTTCAGTTGATCTGGATATGGATCTCCATATTGAAGAATCTTCTCTGGCAAGCTGTGCGCCGAAACGATTAAGGCTGCATTGTTTCTTTCATCTTCTGGCAATTTACTGAATGTTTCTTGTACCTTTTTAGACCAGTAATCGATGAACTTTGGCTCATCATACCAGCTGTCGATACTGTGTATTGTTAAACCGCCAAGCTCTTCAGCTGCTTGTTTCGCTCTGCCGTTGTATGATTTAATGCTGAATGTAGAGAAATGGGGTGCCAATACAATGCTTACCGCCTCTGTAATTCCGTCCGCATGCATGCTTTTTACAGCATCCTCGACAAACGGCTCAATATGTTTCAAGCCGATGTACATCTTGAATTCAATATCTTCTTGGACAGAATTAAGATGGGCTTCAAGACTTTCTGCTTGCTCCTGTGTGATTTTTGCAAGCGGAGAGATTCCTCCTATTGCTTCATAGCGGCTTCTCAAGTCTTCCAGCATCTCGTCAGTCGGTCTTCTGCCATGTCTAATATGCGTGTAGTATCTTTCAATATCTTCTTCTTTATATGGAGTTCCGTAGGCCATAACTAACAGCCCCATTTTTTTTCTGCTCATTTTATATCACTCATTTCTATGAATTAATCATCTTTTAGGCTTTTTTTGCTTCAGCAGAATACTCATGCACAAAGCTTGTCAGTTTTTTTAAGACAGCTGGGTCAACTTCCGGGAATACGCCATGGCCAAGATTAAAGATAAAACCGTCCTGCTGCATGCCTTGGTCCAGTATTTCCTTCACTCTCTCCTCAATGACATTCCAAGGTGCCAGAAGTACCGCCGGATCAAGATTACCTTGAACTGCTTTAGTAACACCTATATCCCGTGCTTCTTTAATAGGTAATCTCCAATCAAGCCCAACAACATCTAACGGGAGACTGTTCCATTCAAGTGCTAGATGGCTTGCACCAACACCATGCATAATAAGCGGTGTGTTTTCGCTTCTTAAATCAGTGAATATCTTCTCCATAACTGGCTTAATAAAAGTACGGTAGTCTGATACATTCAGTGCACCTACCCATGAATCAAAAATTTGAATAGCACTTGCTCCTGCATTTATCTGGGATTTTGCATATGTAACGACCATACTTCCCAGCTTTTCCATCAATAAAGTCCAAGCCTCTGGATGTGAATACATAAAAGCCTTTGTTTTATGATAGTTTTTTGAAGGGCCGCCTTCAATCATATAGCTGGCAAGTGTAAATGGCGCTCCTGAAAAGCCGATCAGCGGCACATCCAGTTGCTCTTCCGTCAATAATTTAATCGTGTCCAGCACATATTTAATATCTTGTTCAGGATTTAACACACCAAGCTTTGCGACATCATCCATTGAAGTAATTGGCTTATCAATAACCGGACCAATACCTGACTTAATTTCCACGTCTACGCCGATTGCAGGAAGAGGTGTCATAATATCCTTGTATAGTACTGCCGCATCGACATTATACTGGTCAACAGGCAGCTTTGTAACATATGCACAAAGTTCTGGCTGATGGGTAATTTCAAAAAGAGAATACTTTTCTTTAATCGCTCTGTATTCTGGTTGGGAACGCCCAGCTTGACGCATATACCAGACAGGTACGAAATCAGTTTTTTCTCCTTTTGCAGCCTTAATGAATGTATTTTTCAATTCCTTGCTCATTCTTAATATGTCCACCTTTCCATTGCTTATGTTTTCCATTGTAATATATAAATCATAAATTCAAAAACAATTTAACTGTAATCATTATTAAATTATAATATTTATAAATAAAAAAGCAATAAAAAAGAATGCCTTTTTACAGACACTCACTATTTCTTTTTAATTTACAGTACTTTTAGTTGTATAAATTAAATATATATCTTTTTCACTATCGTTGTATACAAAACATCGTAAATTGTCACAAAATAGACTAATTTACTTCTCCTATCTTATCCCCATTTATCTTTCGATACAAACGACAGCGAGCAATTTTTGCGTATATTTGTTTCTTAGTCAGCCATTATAAAAAGGTATTTCACAGATACAATCGATAATAAAAGAGAAGATTACAAATGAGAATAGCCGCACATGAGAAAATGCGCGGAATAAATTACATTAAGCTGTGTCAACAGCAGCACAAATATGGGTTACATGCTTTTAGCATGACCTAGATTCAAGGTTTAAAGAAATGCAAACAGGCTGCGCTATTTTTGTTTCATTGAAATTCTATCTATAGTATCCTTAAAGCATGAAAACACTATTCCCACACTGAAACTCTTTTTAGGAGGTTGCTATGAATACATTTTTAGCAAGCGGGACGTACGATTTTTTAGTAAAGAAATACGCTTCACAAATTGATCAGCAAACCTTGATTGCTATGCAAGTAATGGGCAGCGACAGCGCCTTATTAGTACACGAAACTTCATCACCCTCGATATTTGCAGCTCCAAGAAAATATGAGACCGCTGCAAGCAGAGGAGACTTCTCAGGGAAAAAATATGCTGTTATGAATCATATACCTGTCACAGATGAACATAAGCCATTATTTGAGCAAAATATAAAGCGGGCATTAGAACAACTAGGACAGCAAATTAGTGGATACCGGCTCTTACGCCCTGTAAAAGGAGATACATATATCATTCTGTCACTATGGGCTGAAAGACGAGATTTTATCATCTGGAAGCAGAAACACCTGAGTCCTGATTCGCCAATTACAGGCGATCCGACGAATGGCGGGATACTCCAGCATACTATGTTCAACGGCAAGGCTTATTTGCTCGAACTTACGATTGCGGAAAAAGGAGCACTCTAGCTCCTTTTTTTAATAACTCCATTCCTGTTAGCATAAACAGCTGCCTGTGTCCTGTCGAAAACACCTAGTTTTGCCAGAATATTGCTAACATGTTTTTTTACTGTCTTAACCCCAATATAAAGTTCTTCACTGATTTCCTGATTGGTCAACCTTCCCCAAGACACATCAGCACTTCAATCTCTCGCTCTGTTAAGTCATCATGTGGTTTCTTTTTACTCTTCAGCATAACACTCGCTACTTTCGGTTCAATGAAAGTCGCCGGCAGCTGCTTTACGAATCGCCTGGACAAGCTCATGTGCACGGGCAGTTTTCAACAGATAGCTGAAAGCACCTGCTTCGATTGCAGGGATAACTTGTTCCTCCGCATAGAAGCTTGTAATAATGCAATCTTACGGTGTTTTTTTCTCCAACTAGAGAAGGGAGTTTTT
>JAPSHL010000286.1 GCA_031179905.1 Bacillus sp. (in: firmicutes)
ACAGCTGGACGGCTTTTTCTATATCTCTCCTTTATAAATTGGTTTAAATGATAAGTATATGATTGTTTGCTTATGTTTCTTTGGACAAAATCAAGTCGCTTCCATTATGACCACCACCAACTCTTTTAAGTAGACAATACTGTTCATACTAAACTGATGCTCTGCCAAAAATGGTCTATCCTCCTTTATACTAAGCGATTTGATTAACTGCCCTCCTTTTGGTTGATAAGCCTAGTATAATATAATTTTTGATAAATGTAAATATTCAGATAACTTATTTTTGCATTTTTGTACAAGTTTACCGTGATGTGAGCATAAGTATAAAAGACGAGCATTTAAGGGAGGAGAGGTTAGGATATGGCGATGTTTTACCGAAGTCTTTTTTATGTTGTCGGACTATTGATTTTGTCATTCGGGGCAACATTGACGATAAAGGCAAACTTGGGAGCAGGACCGTGGGATGCATTAAATGTGGGTTTATCAGTACTGGTAGGTTTGACTATCGGCAGCTGGATTGTGATTATCGGCATTCTGCTGATATTTGTCAATGCGCTATTGCTTAGGAGAAAACCAGAGCTGCTGTCACTGTTCACTGTGTTTATTTTAGGGTTTTTTGTTGATTTCTGGATGGCACATCTTACAAATGTCTTCAATTATTTTCTGTTCATGAATCAACTGCTGCTGCTTCTTGCTGGACTTGCTATTATCGGATTAGGAATTGCTACATATTTGCAGGCTAGCTTTCCACTGAATCCAATTGATGAGTTCATGGTCAGCCTTCAGGAGCGATATGGGTTAAATATTATGGCCTCCAAGCTAATTGGAGAGTTACTGGCAATGATATTTGCTTTTTTGGTTAACGGACCAATCGGGGTAGGAACAGTTATTATCGCCGTTGGAATCGGACCTGCCATTCAGATGTTTCATCCTCTTTGCTGTGGAATAATGGATAAATTAGCACTTAAATAGGAATACACAAAAAATTGTTTTTGCAGGAAGCATAATCTAGGCGAACTCCGAAAAAAATAACAGTAAATATTATTGTTATGTTGGAAAGGAGTTCTTTAATTTGTTGAAACGAATTGGTATTATTCTAATGGCTTTTCTTATGCTGCTGCCTAATATTGCGCCGGCATTTGCAGAGAAACCGAAAGACAAGCAAGATATGCCAAAATCAAAACTGGTCGCCATTCCGAATTCGGCCATGAACATTACGAAGGAAAACACATATCCGAATCCTTCTCAGGACTTACCTAAGCTGCAGCCGAGCGAGCTGACACAGACGCTTATCGACTCTTCAAGAGTGAAAATTGAAAATCCTGATTTAATTCGCATGCTGAATGAAACGACGGTCAACAGCACACCGTTTGCGATCGGGTATAAAGCAATTGTTTATTTGGGGCAGTGGCCATTAAATTATGAATCAACAGAAACAGCTCCAAATTGGGAATACCAAAAGATAAACACTAACTTTTATGACAACAGAGGCGGAAAAGCGCCATATCAAATACACTATGTGCAGGAATCTCAAAAAATCATCAGGGGCGGCTTGACTGCAAAGATACCGAATGCAGAAGATGTCAAAAAAATGATGATGCTTAAAGCAATGCAAAATTCAGGGCTGCCGCTTGCCTTTGAAACAGTGATAGGAACGGGTACAAAGAAAGATCAGATTTATAATATTCCTGCTAAAAGATTAGGCTATTTATATGGCTACGCACCTGCTGTGAACGAAAAAGGGAAGGTCACTTATGGAGAAGTGTATTTAATGCTGAAGGGCGGAAAGAAATCGATTGTTGTTAAAAACGTAACCTCCCAAGGCATTGGTGCATGGATTCCTGTTCAAGACCATGTTTCCTTCGGATTTGTAGCTAGCGAAAAACCGAAATAATAAGTAAGCAGCGATTAGAATAAACTAATCGCTGCTTTTTTTAACGTTCTATTAATGCTTTGTTTTTTGTAAAATCGATATCTCGATAATAACTGTTTTTAACAAGCACATTCGGTCCGAGACATTGCACACTTGGACAATGGCAGTTAAGGGATGAAGCTAAGTCTGTCGCAAGCCACTTCTGGAAAATATCCTCGAGGTTATCTGTTTTAATATTTCCTAAAGCTGGTGTATCACCGAAGTCTGTTACAATAACATCTCCTGAGAAGATATTAACATTCAAGCGGGAGCGGCCGTCAGGATCATTGCGGACAGTAACATTTTTGCTTGTATACAGACGTTTTAGCAGCTCTTGATCCTCTTCCGTGGTACTGCATGGATAAAATGGCAGTGTACCAAACAGCATCCAAACATTTTCATCTCTTATATCAAGTAAGTGATGAATGCTTTGACGCATTTCCTTAAGAGACAATGTTTCCATTGTTGAAGCGAAGTCAGAAGGATACATTGGATGAATTTCATGGCGCTGGCACTTCATCTCGTCAACAATTTGACGGTGAATATGCTCTAAGTAAGGTAGTGTCTGTTTGTTCAGCATCGTTTCTGCAGAAACAACCACGCCAGCCTCCACTAAAGCCCTGCTGTTAGTGATGATGTTCTGGAAAAGTTTGCTTCTTTGCTCATAGGTCGGCTTTCTTGCCATCATTGCAAAGCCTCTTTCAGCAAATTCTTCTTCTGTACCCCAGTTATGAGAAATATGAAGAACATCTAAATATGGAATAATCGGCTCATACCTGTCAAGGCTCAGTGTTAAATTAGAATTGATTTGTGTTTTCACACCTCGGCTGTGGGCGTATTTGAATAACGGCACAACATATTTTTCAACAGACTTGCGGCTCATCATCGGCTCACCGCCCGTAATGCTCATAGAGCGGAGATGAGGAATCTCATCAAGTCTCTTCAAGAGCAAGTCGATCGGCAATGCATTCGGATCTTTTGGCTGAAGTGTGTAACCAACAGCGCAATGCTCACAGCGCATATTGCATAGAGTTGTTGTCGTAAATTCTATATTGGAGAGGGTTAATCCTCCATGCTGAGTTATATCCATATAAGCTTCCCAAGGATCATTCTTAGGATTTACAATTGGACTTTTTTGAGAAATCATGATATTGCTCCTTTAAAAAAATTGCGAAATAAAGCGTCTGCTTGTTTAAGTCCTCATTAGACGGGAAAAGACAAGTAATGATAATAAAAAGGGAGATGATCTTATGTCTAATGAAAACAAGGGAAACAGTAAACTTTTGGCTGGAATCGTCATTGGCAGTGTCATTGGGACAACATTTTCCCTCATGGACCGCACAACAAGGACAAATGCAAAGGTGAAAGTGCAGCAGTGGAAGGAATCTACCAACCAGCTTGTGCATGAGCTGAAAGAAAATCCTGCACAAGTCAAGCAGGATACTAGTGAAAAACTGCATAATTTAAGTGACACAATGCGAGAAATTATGAATGACAGCCAGTCGATGTTTCAGCATATTCAAAACACAATCAATACAAGGACACAGGATTTAAAAGAAATAGCAGGCGATTTCAAGCAGCTTTACTTTCAATCTAAACGCCAATATCAGTCTATCCAACATAAATTGCAGCAGACAAAAGAACAGATCGGCATGAATGGAAACTCATCCAGTGAAAATCAGCTTCTGCCTGTAGTCGCACAGGACCACTCCCTTATGGAAAGGGAAAAGGCTACCTTATAATTATGAGAGCAGACGCACGTATAGTATAGTGTAACATAAAAAAAATCACCCATATTACTTATGGGTGATTTTTTTTAGAAACGAAAGAGTGGGGATATGTGTAAAAAGGGTGAAAATGTGCAAACATAAGATAAGAGGAAAAAGATTGCCGGAAGCTAAAATTTTCGGTACGATGGTTATGAGAGTGAAAGGAGAGATTTTTGTTGGGCAGTTCTATTACAAACAAAAATGAACAAGTTGATTTTTTGAAAACGAGATTAGGTATGTTTCTTGATGTATTGGATGCTATTAATCCAGAAGAGGCGGAGCTTGAGGATATTGACCGCTTAATTGAAATGATTGACGATATTGAAGCGAAATGCAATGAATTTAAACATAGAGATATATGATTGAAGGAGAGCTCCCGCTAGGAGCTCTTTTTATCGGGATTAATGAAAACGATTTCAAAAACTATTCACAAGCTGGTTTGTAAGAGTATAATTTAATAGTATGATCCTTAAAAGGGCTGAGGGGGTAAAGTAAGTGAATATCGAAAATTTGAGAACCAGCATTTATCAATTGATTGAAGAAACGTCCACTAGTCTTCCAAAGGATGTCCGCCGTGCTATCAAAAAGGCGGCAATGAGGGAAAGCGCAGGAACAAGATCAGCAATGAGTCTGGAAACTATTCAA
>JAPSHL010000062.1 GCA_031179905.1 Bacillus sp. (in: firmicutes)
CTCTTGAAGAACCGTTTCCTCTGGCTGCTCCACCACCTCTGCCACTTCTGCTTCGATGGCTTCTGGCACTTGGTGGCTTTCTGCTTCGGAGGTGAATGGCTCTTCCTCTTGAAGAACCGTTTCCTCTGACTGCTCCACCACCTCTGCCACTTCTGCTTCGGAGGTGAATGGCTCTCCCTCTTGAAGAACCGTTTCCTCTGGCTGCTGTATTTCCACAATTACTTCCTGTTCTTCCATTGCAAGCTCCAAAGTTGCCGTCAATTTTGGCGGAATGGCTCCAGGCTCCAGTTTTTTCTCTGGGAGAATTGTTTCCTCTGCAAGCTCTGCAGCAGGTATAATATTTGCTGCTGATTCTTGTTTTTCCCCTTGGTTTCTTTCTTCTGTTTCTGTAAGAAGATGTTCTGCTTTTTTCTCTATCACTTCAGCTGTGAGTTCTACTTTCGTTTCCTCAACACTGCTTGATAACATTATACTCCCCGAGTTCAAACCTTCCTGTTTCTGTTCTTCTGCTTTAAAGGCGGCTTGTTCGGCTGCTTTTCTTCGCATAATAGATGTAAGGAAATCGCTGCTGTCCATAACAGGTCGTGCTGCTGCTGCTGTTTGCATTTTTGGTTTATCATCGACTGCCGGCCGATTATATCCATAAATAGGAGACGGAATTTCTGTTGGTTTAAACGGCATTTTTGACTGATAACTCTTCGGACTGCTTTCTGGTGTTTCCCGAGGCTTCAATCTGCTATGTACGGCTTCAGAGCTTGGTCTTCTTTCAGTTGGTATCTCCGGCTTGTTAGGATAGGAAGACGGCCTTCTGCCTGCTTGAAATTCATTTCTGCTCTTATTGGCTGATCCAACCTGTCTTCTTTCTATCGGTCGCTCTTGCCTTCCTGCATTTGCATCCAAATTTTGCTTTCTTTCAGCCGGCTGCTCTTTCCTTTTTCCATACACTGAGCCGCCTTGCCTTCCTTCTTCGGACTGTGCTTGTCTTTTCGTAGTGGCTGATCCGTCTACTTCCGGCTGTACTTGTCTGCCAGCATACGATTGTCCATTTTGCCTTCTTTCAGGTGACGGCTCCTGTCTGCCTTGTCTTTCAGGAATACCGACTTCTTCATCAGATATAACGGGAAAACGGAATTTCCCCTTCGGATATTGATACATAATCTTTGAATCTACTTCTTTTTTCCAATCATTATTCCACTCGTTTTGTATAGGCTGTGCTTCACTTTTTTCTGCAGCATCAAATTGGTCCATTTCTTCGTGGTCCTCTTTAATAAACTGCTTTATTACTTTTTTGAACCAACTCACTGTAAATCACTCTTTCCATCTTTCTCTCTACTATTTTAACAGTTTATTAACAAAATCGAGATAAAAATCGTTATTATCCCCGCTTTTTCTATTATATTTTACAAATTTTTATTTGCAAGAAGGCAAAACTTACATTTGCATCAAACATTTACCAAAATAACTACTTGAAAAAAGGGCAGAGGCATGTCGGCAAGACCATTCGGTCCTAACCAACATGCACACTCCCCTTATTGTAGATAACGAATATTACACCCTGTTTTCAATCAGGCAATATTATCAAATCAAATTGATTAAGTTTTGCAAACAAAGCATCTCTTAACTGTTATTGCTCTTTTTTCTTATTCTTACCTAAAATAAAAACAGGCTCAAGATTTCCGTCTTCATATAAAAAGGACAATGCAGTAATCGGGACCCTGCCACTCGCAAAGAAACTCATCGTCATTTGTGCCAAAATGTCATAACCTGTCTCATTTTCAATATCTGCGATTATCAATACATCCTGATGAGGCACTGCAACTGCCATCGTCCCCTTCACAGTCTCGCTCATTTCCTTTAGAAATGAGTCGTTGAGTATACGAGTTGCATCATACCCATCATTTGTATTTAGAAAATAAAAAGTGTTGCCTGCTACAATATCTTTTTTAAGTCCGGTTTTTAAAGACCGGGCATTAAACAGAGCAACCTCCTTAATTCTGCTATGTTTCCAGTTTTCCTTCGCCATGATTTTCTCATCGATGAGACGATAGGTATTTCCCATATCCAATGCATAATAAATTCTTGTTTCTGCAGTATGTTCATCTACTACAAATGGTATTTCTTCATTTGTCTGAACAGGAAATGAAGTAGAACGGATGACAGGATAAATATTTCTTTCTTTCCCTTCAAGTGTTGGATCGTCTACTAATGCTGTTAGCCCATTTTCAATATAATAAACAACCTCGTCAACAGCTTTTTCCTTTTCCAGCTCCCATTTTGCGATAATTCCTGGCAGAGAAACGGTTACTCCCTTGCCAGTATCCTTGCTTTCTATTCGAAGTTGATCCTTTTTAGAATCAAACGTAAAAACTCTTCCTTCGGCTTTGAGCCTGTCCTGTAAGAGATTCTTCATTTTTTTGCTGTCCATCTTCATTACTGCTTTTCCCCCTTTTAGAGTGGGTAAATATTATTGCTTTACCTATTATAATAGCAGTTAACTGTCTTTTCAAAGAATGTAGAATTTTGTTGTACAGAAAAAAACAACGTTTTTACAGAGAAAACGCTGTTTTTTTCAATATTCTCTTTATCTAATCATAATGCTTCGATAAATTGCTCTATTTCCTCTTGGGTTTTACGGTCTTTACTGACAAAACGGCCAAGTTCTTTACCGTTTTCAAATGCGATAAAGCTTGGAATACCAAATACATCCAACTCAATGCAAGTATCGATGAATTTGTCGCGGTCAATGTGAATGAATGTGTATTCACTGTATTTTTGTTCTACTTCTGGCATGAACGGTTCAATGAACCGGCAATCTCCGCACCAGTTAGCAGAAAACAGAAAAACATGCTTTCTACTGCTGTTTTTCATCTCGTTAAACTCTTCTTGTGACTGTAGTTCCTTCATAGTTTAAATCCCCCTGTATCAAAACCTTTATTAATTGATACTAACAAAATATTTGCTGTTTCACTACTATTATGCTTACATCTATTATGAGCCTGTCTTACTATCATATTCATATTGCCCAACCAATAACTCCATTACATGTGCAAACATTTTTTTCCTCGTAACTCTGCCGTTTGTAAACACACCTATTGCCCCTTCTTGGTGACGGACGTTCTTTTTATTTGCATAACGATCCATAACGGGTCCGAGTTCTTCCCCTGCTAACAGTGCGTTTGCAACTTCTTCAGGCAAAGGAATGCTGGCGCCACCGCCAATATATGTTCGGCCATCACGAAGAACAAGTGCTCCCCAGTTACAAACAAGCATTCCATGTTGTGTTTGCTTTACACCGCCTTCGAGGCCAATGCCTATGTCTCCTTTCCCAGCAGCTAAGGCATTTTTTGCACGGTTAATTGCACCAGTTATTGTTTCTTCATCAGAGAATGGCTGGGCGCTTACTCCTGAAGAAACATCCAACTCCATAAACTCCACATCTGTTATTGTGCTGAACCCTTCCTTAACTGCGCCAGCTTTTGCAGGATTTTTTGTTCCAATGCATACAATCATTATCCATCCGCCTCTCTTTTAAGTACGTTAATCTAATGGAAAAAAGAGACAGCCCAAAAGTCTGTCTCTATTTCTTGCATCATACACTTGCTTTAATGGAGTCTACCATTGTTTTGTCTGTCGCTTTTACAAGCCTCACAACCAGTTCCTTTGCAGCTGCGTAGTCATCAATATGAATGATTGATGCGCTTGTATGGATATAACGTGAGCAAATGCCGATTACAGCACTAGGTACTCCTTCATTCGAAGTATGCACTCTTCCTGCGTCTGTACCGCCAGGAGAGATGAAGTATTGATAAGCAATATTATTGCTTTCAGCCGTATCGAGTATAAATTCTCTCATTCCTCTATGCGTTACCATTGTCCGATCATAGATACGAAGTAAAGCACCTTTTCCTAGTTGGCCAAACTGATTTTTGTCACCAGAAGTATCATTTGCCGGGCTCGCATCTAATGCATAAAAAATATCCGGCTGAATCATGTTTGCAGCTGTCTGCGCCCCGCGCAAGCCAACCTCTTCTTGAACAGTCGCACCAGAATACAAAGTATTTGGCAAGTCCAGTCCTTGCAGCTCTTTCAGCAGCTCGATAGCAAGACCGCAGCCATATCGGTTATCCCAAGCCTTGGCCATAATCTTCTTTTTATTAGCCATTGGAGTAAAAGGACAAATTGGGACAATTGGCTGCCCTGGCTTGATGCCGATTGAAACAGCGTCTGCTTTGTCATCAGCGCCTATATCAATTAGCATGTTTTTTATATCCATCGGTTTGTTGCGCTGTGCGTCATCGAGCAGATGGGGAGGGATAGAAGCTATTACCCCAATAATTGGACCGTTGTCCGTCATTACTTGCACTCTTTGTGCAAGCAAGACTTGGCTCCACCATCCTCCCAACGGTTGAAAACGCAGCATTCCATTTTCCGTAATTGACGTAACCATAAAGCCAACTTCGTCCATATGCCCTGCAACCATTACCCTTGGACCGTCTGCTTTACCTTTCTTTACGCCAAATATGCTGCCCAGATTGTCTTGGATTACTTCATCACTGTAGAGTGCCAGCTCCTTGCGCATAAAATTGCGCACTTCATGCTCATTTCCAGCAACACCGCGTAATTCTGTCAATGTGCGGAATAATTCCATTGTTTGCTCATTCATTGTATTACTCCTCTTTTTTTAAAAATTATGTATTTATTTATTTTATCGAAATATTAATCTCTTCGCCACCATTAAACATACTCCTCAACAATCGGGTATTTATAATAAAACCATAGTGGTAGAGCCGCTTTTTTTGGTTTTATTTCACTTATAGCTAATATTATGGCTATAATAATAACGGAAGAAAGGAGCGAAAATATGAACTGGAAGACATTAATTGCAGGAGCAGCTGTAGGCTTTGCAACAGGCTATGTAGCAAAAGAAGCTGTTTCTAGAAACTATACCTTATCAAGTGACCGTGTACTAAAAATTGTTAAAGATATTTTCAAAGAGCAAGGACCTATTTCGGGTAGCTGGATTAACATGCAAAAAGAACCTTATGAAAAAGCTGGTACGACGCACCTCATTTATCGCGGTGGAATCACAAGAGAAACCGAAGGGCTAAACCAATCCTTTGAATTTCTCGCAGATAGCAAAACAGGAAATTTGCTTGACATATATAAACTTTAGGCTTACATAGTCCATTGCGGATACTTGCAATGGACATTTTTCTATTCACGTTTTTTAGCTTCTGTAATTTCTCCCTTATCATTCCATTTTATACTCCGGTAGATTGCATCATGATAAAAAGTAAACCACGCATTGTTGTCTACTCCCCATTTAATCCATTTTTGCTTTTCGGCTATTGATGTCATTGGATAATCATCATACGCTGTCACCCATAAAACATTTTGATGTGCATGTGTCGGTAACAAATCAGCCAAATGAATAGCTGTCTCTCCACCGTCTTCTATAAGCAGAATTGCATGACCGTCACTATGACCTCCTGTATGGATAAGCTTTAACGGACCCATGCTCCATTCATTATCATAGGTCTTGACTTGGTCTTCAATCGGCTGCCAATTCTGCTCCCAATATGTATTTCGCGAGCGTATATTCGGGTTTTTCATTTCCTGCCACTCTGTTTTGGATGTTATGATTTCCGCATTCGGGAAAACAGAAACAAGCTTGCCATTATCTAACTTAGAAAGACCGCAAGCATGATCAAAATGCATATGTGTCATCAGTACATAATCTATTTCTTCAGGAGAAACCCCAAGTGCTTCTAAGTCTCTTTCAAGAAAGGATTCTTCATCAACACCATAATTGCGCAGCTGCTTTTCCGAAAGTTTCCCATTTCCGATTCCGGCATCAATCAGAATACGTTTTCCTGCCCATTCGAGAAACATCGGGTCAGAGGGAATGGTGACCTGGTTTAACTCATTGGACTCGTACTTTTTTGACCATAACGGCTTTGGTACAACACCAAAAATGGCACCTCCATCCATTTTAGTAATACCACCGTTTAACCAAGTCAACGTAATTTCGCCTATTTTTAAACTGTTCATACAAACTTGCCCCCTAATCATTATTCTTACTAAAATTATAGTCGATTTTTCTCCAGACAACAAAAAAAGAGACTAGCTAGTTTAGCATAGTCTCTATCCTTTTACGATCTAAATTGGGTTTCGCTGCGGTAAATTCTGCTGCCGCGCCCAGAGAACTTCTCTTCATATTCAGTCATAATATTTCCTTCATAATTGCTGTTGTGAAGATCAAGGCTAACATACTTTAAAAGCATGCCATACTCAGAAAAGCTTTGAAGAGAATACTCGAACAAGCCTTGGTTATCTGTCTTAAAATGAATTTCGCCGTTTGGAATAAGAACTTCCTCATACGATTTAAGGAAAGTCTTATATGTGAGCCTTCTCTTCTCATGTCTAGTTTTCGGCCATGGATCAGAGAAATTCAAATAGACTCGCTCTACTTCCCCTTTAAGGAAATAATCAGTCAGCTTAGATGCATCCAAGTTCATCAGCTTCAAATTTGGAACTTCTGCCTCGATCACCCTGTCTAGTGCAGAAACGATGACACTTTCTTGAAGTTCAATTCCGATATAGTTAATGTTTGGATTGGCTTTTGCCATTTCTGTAATGAATCGGCCTTTTCCAGTGCCTACCTCTATATGAATGGGTCCTTTAACGCTGAAAGCTTCATCCCATTTTCCTTTCCATTCCTCAGGATGCTGCACTGCATATTGGGGATATGCCAGCAGCTTGTCCTTTGCCCACGGTTTATGTCTTAATCGCATTGTGACACTCCTTCTTAACGTATATATCCATCAAACAATTTAACATTCTTGCGCCTATCATGCAATACTCTTTTCTTTTCCATAATACTCAATAATTATCACAAAAAAGACAGGGTAATATTTCAAATGCAAAAATTGTATAAAGAAAAAAAAGAATTCACAACCTATTAGTGAATTCCTTTACTGGTATTGACCCAATAATCCATTTTTTATAAAAGAGACCTGAAGAAAGGGTGCAACTAAATGCCAATTACACATGAACATCAATTAGGTTTACTAAAGGATATTTTAAGCAACCATCAAGAAGACTGCTGTGGGTCTGTTTCTGAATGTGAACAACTTGAACGTCTTGTTACTTCCTTAAGGGTTAATGGCAATATTGACCAAAACATTCTTCCCATCTTGGAGGAAATAAGTCAGTATAGCCAGAGAGGAATTCAGGCAAACAATTTAAACAATCATATCCAATCCTCTCAGGAGCAGCTGTCCCAATGGGTCGATGGCATAAATGACTTTTCAGGCTAAATCCTGGTCATTTAGGAATTGTATCCACTTTTCCATCTCATGATAGCGGGATTTCTTTTTATACCATTGGATAGAATTAAGGGTTTGGGCTACTACATACCATTTCATGCGAAGCATAAGGTTGTCAGTCAGCTCAAAACCATATTTTTCAAGCCATTCTTTCCAATCTGATTTTGGAATATACCAGTGAAGAAGCATTCCTAAATCGATTGCCGGGTCTGCAATCATTGCACCATCCCAATCGATTAAATACAACTGGTTGTCTTCTGATAGCAGCCAGTTGTTATGATTTACATCACAATGGCAGACAACTTCTTCCTCACTTTTTATATTTGGAAGATTTTTTTCCAAAAAGGCAATTGACTCCGTAATTGTCGTATTCCCTGTTAACTTTTCATCGAGTTCTGCTTTAATAACAGCTAAAATCATATTTGGCATCAAGGTTGTTTTTCCAAGCCTTTTCAGCATTTCCAATAACGGTTTAGATGTGTGAATTTTTTTCAGCAGCATAACAACCCTGTCATCTGTCATATCAGATTGGCTGAATTCTCTGCCTATAAGCCACTGCTGTGCAGTGAATACATCTCCGTTTTCAAATCTTTTTGTCCAAACAAGTTTTGGGACAATTCCTTCCGCAGACAAAACAGCTAAAAAAGGCGAAGAGTTTCTTTTTAGAAAAAGCTTCTGGCCATTATTTTGAGCGAAAAAGGCCTCTCCTGTTTCCCCGCCTGCAGGGGTTATTTCCCAATCTTGTCCTAATAAATGTTCCAACATTGTTCACCTACTATATATATTGCTCCGTGATTTTAGGATGAGTCATTCTTGTTTGAACCTTTTTTATCCCTTGTAGGAAGAACAAACAGATTGATTCGTTCTAACTAATAAAAACTTTTTATTCTTAGCGTTCTACGCATTAAAGTGCAATATTAATCTTCATATAATTGCCATGATAAATAGAAAAGGACATAGTACCAAAAAAATCATACTATGCTAATGAAAAAAATCAATGTATCAAGAATAATTTGTCATTATAAAAAAAGAGAGCTATTACGATCAGTAACTGACAACAATAGCTATCACATTAAATATTATCTCTTATTTGGTTTTTTAGTCAAGTCTATCTGCAATATAATATTATTTTTCAAAAATTAAATTTCTAGCGATTCATTCTGTTTCTTTTTGCTTGCCAATAATTGTTATACTAATCGGATAGACATCAACGCTTTTTTCGACATCAGGAAGATCATGTAAATACACTTTCTCTCCACTTACCAACAGCTTCCAATTCCCTTCTGAAACAGCTGCCTGTTGTTGATCCATGTCAGCGTTGATATAAATAATAAGTGTTTTCCAATCCCCATATGCTTCAATATCAGTCAATTTGTATTCTACAAATAAGGGTGTATGGTTTTGAATGCTAACATGTCTTCTAATCAGATCAGAGCTTGACAGTCGGAGTGCTGCAGTTGATTTGCGCAAGCTAATAAGGTCTTTTATATAGTGAACATTATCTAGGAATGTATCTTTTCTATCCCAATCGAGCCTGTTAATTTCATCAGGAGACTTGTAGCTGTTCTCCACACCGTATTTCGTCCGGAAAAATTCCTGGCCGCTGTGAAGGAATGGTATACCTTGGCTAAGTAAAACAATGGATGTGGCTAGTGTATGTTTTTTCTGTTTCAAGCTTTTCTCCAAATCAGGAAAGCAAGCCTCGATTTTATCCCAAAGTGTATAGTTGTCATGTGACTCCACATAATTAATCGTCTGATGAGGCTCAGTGAACATACCTGCTTTTTGGTCTTTTAAACCAATGCTGCCGGCGAGAAGCTCATGCACAGCTGGCTGACTTCCATTTCCTAAAGCAAAGCCTGTGTGTTCCAAATCAAATGTGCTTCCTTTTATCTGATCGCGGAATTGATCATTAAACTGGCCGATACGAGGCATCTTATGTTGATTGCTGATAATCGCCTTGTCTTCATCGGCAAGTGGTGTCTGCAAATTCCAGCCCTCTCCAAAAGTAAGAATAGAATGATCTATACTATCACAAATTTCACGGATTCCCTGCATTGTCTCCACATCTAGTATTCCCATCAAATCAAAACGGAAGCCGTCAATCTGGTATTCCTCCAGCCAGAAACGAACGGAGTCCTGTATATATCTCCTAACCATCAGTCGCTCTGATGCTATATCATTGCCTACCCCTGTGCCGTTGGCAGGCATTCCGTGGTTGTCATAGCGGAAGAAGTAGCCTGGGAGAATCTTTTCAAAGGGTGAGTCTTCTTTTTTGTAAACATGGTTATAAACAACATCCATAATTACCCTTATTCCTTGCTCATGAATGGATTGGAGGAGGTGTTTTAATTCTTTAATTCGTGCATATGGGTCAGTGGGATTTGTTGAATAACTTCCTTCCGGGACATTGAAATGAGATGGATTGTATCCCCAGTTATACCTTTTGAAAACATTTAATTCATCAACCTCTTCAAAATCATGAACAGGGAGAAGTTCGAGATGAGTTACGCCGAGTTCTTTTACATAAGAAAGTCCGGTCCACTCACCAGTAGATGTTTTCGTGTCCAGCTGAGCCGCACCTAAGTACGTCCCTTTCTTATCCACACCGCTGTTTGGATGGATGGTAAAGTCACGGATATGGGTTTCATAAATAATGCTGTCAACTGGGGACGCAAGGGGTGGTAGTTTAGGCTTCACTGTTTTTGTTTTTCCTAAATCAACAATAACTCCCTTTTCACCATTAACGCTAACAGCAACTGCATACGGATCTACTGCTTCTCTCCATTCTAAATTAATGAGAACTAAATAAGTGTAGAGAAACCCGTCTACATCCTGCTCTATCTCTGCCGTCCAAGCTCCCTTATCTTGCCTCTTCATTGGAATTTCCATATGTCTCTCTGGATTACCCGGATCTTGAAGAACGAGCTTTACTTGTTGAGCAGTTGGAGCCCATAAGAAAAAACTGCTCTTATGAGCACTGTATTGCACACCTAGCGGGCCTTCATAAAAATAACGCACATCGAACTCTTCAGTCCTTATGACAGCACCAATCTGTAAATCAGTGCTGCCATTGTGATTATCAATTATAGTATAGCTTTTGCCTGCATCCAGCAATTCTGAGGAGATGCATGTGTATTTGACATATTGCTGCACCGTCTCCTTTTTGCTAATTGTCAATGGTGCAGAAATATCTTCTCCCTGTACTGTAAAAGCAGTAGCTTCACCGCCATGATACATATATGGAAGCAGTATGGTAATAACAGACAGCTCATCTAAATAAGCATAGTAGTCCCTTTTAATGGAAAGCATCTTTCCCCACTCCTTCTCTCATTTCATCACTAACAGAAAGTTTAAGATTCCTCTTCTTCTGGGGTATCCCAGTCATATCTTCGAACAGACGTTGTTAAGCAGTATTGCAGCAGGCTTTCTGCCGCTTTTAGCTGGATAGCCTTAATCGGTGATTGCTGTGTTCTCATCATCCGGAACCATTCGTCATAATTTCTTTTTTCAATAATCTTCAAATCATAAGGGATTGTCGGATAATCAATATAGCCATTCCTTGTAAGAATAGCCTTTTGGATAGGCAGTGCTACATCGTGCCTATCGAGAATCCCGCGGACAATTTTTTCTGTCCTGTTTAAGGCAATCAATGGGCTTAACGTCTTTTTTTCTCTGTTATTGTATTTCTTTACCCAAAATTTTTCATTTGAACCTATAAAGACAGCGGAATCCTCCTCTTCCATAATAGTGATGCACCAAACAGCAGTAGGTGTCACTATAATTACCTCCAAATCAATAGAAGCATTTTTTAATAAGAATACTGGTTTGTAAAGAACTAAATACGTATCAGGAAACCGCTGTAAAAAATATTTCAAGTGATCATCATAATAAAATGCTTTTTTAACAGTTGATTTTTCTGTTAGTGTTGAACTAGCCCATTTTAGCTGGAAACGAAAAAGCTGATTTAAAAATTGCAGCTTCAATTGTTCTTCCGATTGCGGCTCATTATAAGCATTTGCTTTATAGTCAAAGGAGAATATTTGCTCTTCTGCGTCTTCTTCTTTTACAGATTCCGGAAAAACCAAAGACTCTTCTTCCTTCGGCTTTTTGTTCATCATTCCCTTTATCTTTAGAAAAATGGACTCCTTTTCCTCCGAAGAATCCTCAAGTAATTCCGTATCTTCATAGAATATTTGCATATCCTTTGTTTCAAACGCTTCTTTAACCCCTTCCCATTTCTGCTTTTTCAGTCTCACATAGCGGGACGGATAGAGTAGTATATTTTGCTGGTAACGTGATATATAGTCTTTCAGCTTAATTAATTGTGCCAACACTTTTCCCCCTAAAAAACACCTGTACTTTTCTATTAAACAAATTTTTTTGTATATATCGCTTCATACTTTGGTTCTTTATTTAAATGTGTTTGAAATAAAGAAAATTGCTCTACTTGGAATGACGGATTTGCTTCTGCGAGTGTAAATTCCGACATAAGCATGTCATGACTAAATTTCTCTGAACCTGCCCATTTCCTAGCAAGGGTAATATGTGGATGAAACGGTCTTGTCTCTAAAGTAAAGCCTGCCTTTTTGCATTTTTCATATACATTCTCTCTTAATCTGTGCAGAGTTAAATTTTCCTCCACTCCTAACCAGAAAATCCGCGGACTGTCCTGACTGCCGAATACGCCTAATTTGTTTATATTCAACGTAAAGCTGTCTATATCATAAGTATCCTCATTCAAGATAGCAGTAAGCTCGATCCTTTGTTCTTCAGTCGCTGCTCCCAGAAAAGCTAATGTAATATGGTAGTCTTGCGGATGCACCCATTTTTTGAAAGGAAACGCCTGTTTGAGTTTATTCCTTTCAGTTTCTACCTTGTGCCGGACATCTTCAGGCAAACCTACTGCAATAAAATAATGTGTATTCGTGTTCATAATAGCATCCTTTTCTTCTTTATCCTTTTAAAGGTAAATTATTTTTCATTTATGGGCAATTATAGCTATAATACTATTAAACATTTGCAAAAAGTCCTTTTATGTAAAGAAATATATTGTTATTATATATCCTTTTCGTTTGATTTTAATCTTAATCTTCATGAATCTTAGTTAATTCAAAAGATACAGGTGAAAAGGGTAAGTTGAATACTAGTTCAATCTGTACCTTATCAGCAATCACCATCTATCAGGAATTTTATTCATATTTACTAAAAAGAAAGTAGGAAAAATTGATGAAATTGTATGGATCCGTTTCTGAGCTTATTGGAGATACTCCAATAGTTCGGTTAAACCGTATTGGTGATAAGCATGGTGCCGCCATTTACGCAAAACTGGAGTATTTTAACCCAAGTAGAAGTGTGAAAGACAGGGCAGCATTCAGTATGATTGAAGCGGCAGAGAAGGCAGGAGAGCTTGTACCAGGTTCAACTATTATCGAACCGACAAGCGGTAACACAGGCATTGGCCTAGCAATGAATGCTGCTGCCAAAGGCTATCGGGCGATTCTTGTCATGCCTGACACTATGACAAAGGAAAGAATCAACATCTTAAAAGCATATGGAGCTGAGGTTGTACTGACACCAGGAGACGAAAAAATGCCTGGAAGTATTAAAAGAGCATTGGAGCTGAAAGAGGAAATTGCCAATTCCTTTGTGCCAATGCAATTCAGCAACAGCCATAACCCTGAAGCACACCGAAAAACGACTGCTCCGGAAATTATTAAAGCGATGGCTGAACTTAATAAGCCTTTGGCTGCTTTTGTGGCAACGGCAGGGACTGGAGGAACAATAACAGGAACTGGCGAGGAGCTAAAAAAAGCATTCCCTGAAATACGTGTGCATGTCGCAGAACCTGCTGGATCTCCAGTTCTATCTGGTGGTGCTCCTGGGAAGCATAAGCTTGTCGGCACAAGCCCCGGTTTTATTCCAGATATTTTAAACCAGGATGTTTACGATCAAATCCACTTAGTAACAGATGAAGATGCATATGAGTATACACGAAGACTTGCACTTGAAGAAGGGATATTGGCAGGACCATCCTCTGGGGCAGCTTGCTGGGCTGCCGTCCAAGCAGCTAAAGAATTGTCTCCAGACGATGTCGTCATCTTCATCGTTTGCGATACTGGCGAGAGATACTTATCAACTGATGTATTCGCTATAGATTAAGAAAGAGTCCCTCTTGCTTCAGAGGGACTCACTTATTTTAAAAAACATATTAAACTAATTGACCACATTCAGTTTCAATTGCATCTTTAAACAGCTTTTGCAAATTTCTCGTAACAGGACCAATCTCCCCGTTTCCAACAGGCACATTGTTTATCGAAATAATCGGCATCACTTCCGCTGTTGTACTGGACAGGAAAACCTCATCAGCATCTATTAAATCCTCAATTGTAAAGGATTCTTCTAATACTTCTATTTCGTTTTCCTTGCATAACTGAATGATTTTCTGTCTTGTGATTCCGTTTAAGATAAATTGGTTTGCTTCATGTGTTTTAACAATATTATCTTTCATAATCCAGATATTAGAAGAGCTTCCTTCTGTTACTGTCAAGTCCCGATATTGGATGCTTTCATAGCAGTCGGCTTCTGCCGCTTTCTGCTTAGCAATTACATTGCCAAGTAAGTTCAAGCTCTTAATATCACATCTTGACCAGCGTATGTCCTCCACAGTTATTGCGGAAACACCGTTATCCATCTGTTCAAAAGGTATTTTAACTTCTTTCGTATAAGCTATATAAGTCGGAGGAGTATCCTCTGAAGGAAATGCATGGTTCCTCGAACTGGCGCCTCTTGTGACCTGCATATAAACTATTCCTGTTTCAAGGTTGTTCTTGTCAACAAGCTCTTCCATCAACATCTTAAGTTCTTCAACAGTATACTCTATCTTGATACTCAGCTTATCACCACTGCTCAGCAAGCGTTCGAGATGCTCACTTGCCGTAAACAGTTTTCTATTATAAACTCTTATCACTTCATAGATACCGTCACCAAACTGATAGCCTCTGTCCTCAATATCCACCTTCGCTTCAGATCTGTCAATAAAAGCTCCATTCATCCATACAATACTCATTTTCTCTCCCCCTACCTTGTTAGTCATTATTTATTTTGCTAGTTCATATATGGCTTGAGCATAAATTGCTGTTGCTTTCAGCAAATCCTCAATAAACATATACTCATTCTTTTGATGAGCTATATCCTCTCTGCCTGGAAACAGCGGGCCAAAGGCAACGCCATTTTCCAAAGATCTCGCATATGTTCCGCCGCCAATGGAAATAAGTTTCGGCTCTTCGCCTGTCTGTTCCAAATAAACCTTGCTCAATGTTTGGATTAGTACTGAATTTTTATCCACATGGTGGGGTTTTGAATCTGTAAAATTCTCAATAAAGAATCCGTTACTCGCAAGCAGCTGATCCAAAACAGCTTTTGTCTTATCCATCTCATTTGTTACAGGATATCGACAAGTTAGTCCTAATTTGCCGCCCGATTGTTGATTATATTGAAGAATGCCCACGTTTAATGTTAAATCTCCAGTTATATCATCATTATAAGCTACTCCAAGTCTTTGTCCTCTAGAATCATCTTTAAAGTAACCGTTAACAAACTGGAAGTAATTCGCTGCTTTTTCATCAAGCTGCAATTCCGCCAAAAAAGCTACAAGCTTCAGTCCGGCATTAACTCCGTTTTTCGGCTCCATTCCATGTGCAGAAACACCTTCAAGCTCTAATACTAGATTACCTGAATCGACTATGTATTGACCTTTAATTTTTTCCTGACCTAAATATTCCTGAAAACGTTGAATAATTTCCGTCTGATCTGATTGAACATGCAGTTTTGCTTCAGCAAAATCTGGAACCATATTGTATCTTCTGCCGGAAGTAAATGAAACTACTTCTACTTTGCCTGTTTTATATACTGCTTTCATATCCAGCGATTGTACAATATCAAAATCGGAAATTCCCTTTTCCGCATAAATAATCGGAAAATCCGCATCTGGGGCAAAACCCATTGTCGGCATTGGTTCTTCTTTGAAGTAAGTTGTGACACATCTCCAGTCACTCTCTTCATCTGTTCCAATAATCATTTTGACTTCCTTTGTTAAAGGCAAATCTAATTCTTTAATAATTTTCATGGCATAATATGCTGCCATCGTTGGTCCTTTATCATCCAGGGCGCCTCTTGCAAATATTTTACCATCGCGAATTTCTGCACCATAAGGATCACTTGTCCAGCCGTCCCCTTCTGGCACAACATCCACATGACAAAGAATTCCGATGCTTTCATCCCCAGTTCCAAACTTTACATGTCCTGCTACGTTCTTAACATTCTTATCTTCAAACCCATCTCTTTTGCCAAGCTCCAGCATAAATGTCAAAGCATCTTTTACACCTTGTCCAAACGGAGCATCTTCTGATGCATTTTCTTCATCCAGCACACTCTTGATTTGTAGCAAGCCTTGTAAATCCTGGATGAAATCATCTTTACGATTATGTACCTCTTTTAACCAGTCCAATGCTTTCACTAAAAAAGCCTCCTTAACATATCATTCAATATGTTTTGCTCGTTTAAAGGAAGAATATCCTTCATAAGCTTTTATTCTTATTTTATAGAATATATAAAAGTATTTTACCATAATCTCTCCAATTCTTTTCAATAAAAGACATACCCTCTCCTCAAAAACATGTCTCTTTCGAGGTTATTGTCTGTTTTTGAATACTT
>JAPSHL010000063.1 GCA_031179905.1 Bacillus sp. (in: firmicutes)
GCTATAAATTTTTGAATGTCCATTTTTGTTAAATATCACTTTCCTACGCTTGGACAAAGCTTAAGAATGTTGCCTGCTATGCTCCGTACAGAAAAACAGGACAGTTATACGTACTTGCCGCAAACTTAATATTCCTATTGAAACTGCTTTAAAGATGGCTGTTTATTACAAGCGCAGCATTTGGATTTATTGATTCCATGATAGGCCTTTCCCGTTCAAGAAAGCAAGGATAAATCCGGAATACGGCATACCAACATTTTTCCTTGCTGCTTTTCGCCTCTTTTATAAGCGCTTCTGCTTCATATATTCGCCTCTTTTCAATTTTTTACTCAAGTTTAATTTGTAAAAGAAAGGCTTTTATTTTCCATTATTTTATAAAAAGAATAGATCGTTTTCAAATAAGCTGTCTTAATTTCTCCATCTCCACACACTTATGTATAATCCCTTTTATAGCCCTATTAAAATTATATACTAACTTCTATGTTGATGAAAGCTTATTAGCGGCCGCCATGGAATCTATTACATACACAAAAAGAGCGAGGGAATTTTTCGTCCCTACGCTCTATAATTACAGTATTTCCGGCCCAAAAATGAAAATGCCTAATATAAGGGCGATGATTGCCGCAAACAGTACTGCTCCTGCCGCAATATCCTTTGCTTGTTTTGCCAATGGATGATATTCCTCTGTCACAAGATCTACGACACGTTCAAGGGCCGTATTCATCAATTCCATACAGATGACAAGACCGACGGCAAAAGAAATGAACATCCAATCTTGTACAGAGATATTAAAAATAAAACCCAATATAATAACAACTGCCGTAAAACATAAGTGTATCCTTAAGTTTCTTTCTTTCTTCACAGCAGAAATAATGCCAAAAAATGCAAGGCCAAAGGAGGACAGCTGACTGTTCTTCTGAATTCTTTTATCTTTGGAGTCCGAACTCATCAAGAATTTCCTTTTGAAGAGTAAACATTACTTCCTCTTCTTCTTTTGTAAGATGATCATAGCCTAGCAGGTGGAGAAAGCCGTGAACTGCTAGAAAACCAAGCTCACGTGTATAGGAATGTCCATATTCCTCCGCTTGCTCTTTCGTCCGGTCAATCGAAATAATTATATCACCAAGCACACGTGGCATATCAACTCCAATAAGCTCTACTTCCCCTTCTCCAAGCTCTTCCATCGCAAACGAGATCACATCTGTAGCCTGGTCTTTATTGCGATATTCCTTGTTGATTTCCTGGATGCGATCATTATCTACAAATGTAACCGAAAGCTCAATATCACCTGATAAGTTTTGTTTTTTGGCAGCAAATTGGAGCAATTCCTCTACCAATTTTTGGTCGGTGTCTACAACCTTTGTTGTTTCATCAATAAAATCTATCTCTAAATTCATGTTCATTCATCCTTTACTTCTTCATGTCTGGATATTCTATTCTTGAATGGAATATCCCTTTTAATGTTTCACACAGTGTGTTACGAACCTGTTCCAATTCCTTTAACGTGAGATCACAATCATCAAGCTGCCCGTCTTGAAGGCGGTCTGCAATAATATTCTTAATCAAATTCTCAATTTGGTCTGGTGTAGGGGAGCTGAGGCTTCTAACAGCTGCTTCCACACTATCTGCTATTCCGATAATCGCTGCTTCCCGCGATTGCGCCTTTGGTCCCGGATAGCGGAAGTCGTTTTCTGCAGCATCAGGATTTTTTTCCTTTGCCTTGAAGTAGAAGAACTTGAGCAAGGATGTTCCATGGTGCTGCTCGGCGATATCAATAATTTCCTTAGGCATCTTAGAACTTTTCAACAGCTGTGCTCCATCTGTAGCATGAGCGATAATAATATTCTTGCTTGCCTGTGGCGGGAGACGATCATGGGGATTGCCCATATTCATCTGGTTTTCAATAAAGAATTGCGGTCTTTTTGTTTTGCCGATATCATGATAATAGCAACCAACTCTCGCTAACAGCCCATTTGCACCTATTGCTTCACATGCAGCCTCCGCAAGGTTAGCAACCATGACACTATGGTGGTACGTTCCTGGCGCTTCTGTTAAAATCTTTCGCAATAACGGATGGTTTGGGTTCGACAGCTCGATCAGCTTCATTGTTGACAAAATGTTAAATCCGGTTTCAAAAAAAGGCAATATTCCAATTGTTAATACAGCTGATATAATCCCTGAAAGAATGGCACTTAATAAATAAAAGCCATACTCCGTTGCTTCCAATTGACCATTTTGCATATAGAGCATACCAAGGATTGTGATGATATTAATCAGCGAGACAAGTAAACCTGCCTGCAAGATATTGGAACGCTGATTATGTTTTTTCAAAAAGAGTATTCCTGCAATTCCCCCTGCTAATATATATATTCCTGTTCCGACATGGAATGCTCCTGCTGTTCCTTCATTGAACATAATCATTCCACATACTGCAAGGGCAATAGTCACAAAGATTGCTAATTTTTCCTCAATCAAAATTTTTATGAGCATAACAGCCATCGCTGCTGGGAAAAAGTAACTTAATTCAATGATATCCTCTTGCTGAAACAGACTGATTGCTTTCATGATGAGGATTGCAACGATGAAAATAATCGAAAACATTAGGTCATACCCTTTATTCCCCTTATCTCTCCGGTCGATTCCGGCAATATAAAAATAAAATAAGCAGATAATCGACAGAACGATCAATCCAAGACCTAAAAACGGCTTTCTAGTGTGGTCTGTTTCCAGTAAACCAACTAAACCGAGCTGGCGGTATACTTCCCTGCTGATCAGCTGTCCTTCCTCTACAAGAATTTGACCTTGGAGTATTTTGACAGGCTCCACACTGTCTACAGCTTGCTGTCTAAGCTCCTCTGTACCTGTTGGATCATAGAACTCGTTTTGAATGATAGCAAATCTTCCTAAGTCAATTACAGCACTTTTGATATCACTGTTTATACCGCTGCTGTTCTTCAGCTCGTCTTCTACCCGTTTTTTAGCATTCTCTACCTCATCTGCAGGTATTTTGCTGCTCATGACAGAGTTAACCGCCGTAACCGTTATATCCTCTGCGATTTCAAGCTCTCCCTCTGTTGCTGCAAGCAATTCCTTCAGAGTGCTGTTCATAATCTCATTTGTGACGTTTGCAGTCAGCTTTTCCTTTAACAGAGATAGTTTTTTATCAGGAGTAATGCCGCTTGTATTTGTGGCCTTACTGCCCGTTACACCCTCTTCTGCCGATTTCTCTGCCTCATTATTCACCTCTGTCACAGAATCAAAAATGGAGGTAATCAGATCGACCCGATTTTGGGCAATTTCTTTATTTACTACATATACATCTTGTACTTGGTTTTTATTTTCTTCTTTTTTCTTTTCCGTGCTTTCCGTATCTTCAACCGTTAAGGGAGAGCGAATTGTATCATTGGCAACTGTAAAGACATCAACATTTAACTTTTCCGGTTTAACATTGCTGTACATTGAGAAAAACAATACCGCTCCAATAAGCACAAATAGCAAGATCCGAATTGCTGTTTTGTTAAGAAAACGGTTCTTATTATGTATGATTTTTTGAAGAAATCCCATTGTAACCTCCTATCTTAATGACAGTTACTTCGTGTTTATGTGTATAAATTCAAAAAACGTATTACACCTGATATTTATGTAAAATAATATCAGTTTTTCGCCATGTTTTCATCTTTTTTCTCGATATAACTCTTGTCTATCAGGGATTTCAAGCAAAAATATGGTGTTTTCTACAAAATATGACCTAATATCCCTATTCTGACCTCTATTTAGACGAACCAAACTACACACACACAAAGAAAAAGGCAAACCATGCTTTCGATTAAGATGGTTTGCCTATAAACAACTAGCTTTCTTGCACATCATATGCTCTTATTATTTTTCCTACAAGGGGATGTCGTACTACATCGGTTTCTGACAGGTAGCTGAAGGAAATCCCAGAAACATTTTGTAAAATATGCTCTGCTGCTACTAAGCCGGACTTCACACCCTTAGGTAAATCAATTTGTGTCCTGTCCCCAGTGATGACCATTTTGGAACCGAATCCAAGTCTTGTCAGGAACATTTTCATTTGCGCCTGTGTCGTATTTTGTGCCTCGTCTAAAATGACAAATGCATCATCCAATGTTCGTCCCCTCATATATGCGAGCGGAGCAATTTCAATCGTATTTCTTTCAATGAGCCGCTGGGTATGCTCCATTCCAAGTACATCATGCAAAGCATCATACAATGGGCGGAGATAAGGGTCGACTTTTTCCTTCAAATCACCTGGCAGGAAACCCAGGCTTTCCCCTGCTTCAACAGCAGGCCTCGTTAAGATGATTCGATTCACCTTGCCGCTTTTTAAGGCGCTGACGGCCATAACAACAGCTAAATAAGTTTTACCCGTTCCAGCTGGTCCAATCCCGAAAACTAAGTCATTTGTTTTAATGGAACGTATATATTCACTTTGACCAATTGTTTTGACCCGTATAGATTTCCCCTTAATGGTTTTGGTAATCTCTTCATCATAAAGAGCTCCAAAATACTCTAAGGTTCCTTTTCTGGCCATTTCAATTGCATAACTGACATCGCGCTGGCTCACAGAAATTCCTTTCCGTATTACCTGCAAAAGTTTTTCAACAATTTCTCCAACCAGTTCAATGGTGTCTGGGTTTGTAGAGGAAACATGCAAAGTTTCGCCTCTTGTAACGATTTGGCAATCTAATTCCTTTTCGAGAATCTCCAGATTGCGGTCCCCGTTTCCAAGCAAAGCTACTGCCTCTTCTGGGCCATTTAATTTTACATTCATTGTTTTTAAATCTTCTGTCATTCCAAGTCTCCTTGAGTTATAGGTTGTACTTCTGCAATATTTTCAATTGTTGTGAAATCTATATTTAGTATTACTTTACCATTCTTTACCGTTTGTCGCAAAATTTTTTCTTTTTTAATTTTACCGTCTTCACCAATTTCCTTCTGCACGTCCTTTTTCGCCTTTTCCTTACCTACTTTTATAGCCTCCTCTTTGGAGTAGCTTCTCGTCACTTCTTCCTTTTCCCTGTATGTTTTATTTGTAACCTTTATTGGAAGTTCCCATTTCAGGAACTTAAGATTTTTTTCATTTTCCTCTTTTTCATATTCCTTATACTCTACTTTCCCGAACCCCCATACCGGGACTTCAAAACCGCCTACTTTTAGATAGTGTTTTTGCTTTTCATTGCCGTTGAAGACTTGAAAGGTGCTTTCTAAGGGTATCGTCACGGTTGAACTGTACCATGTTTCTCCCCATATCTCCCCTCTGGCAGAGACGATTTTTGTATCTTTATCTTTCCCATAAGTTCCGGTTACTAATAATTGACCTTTTTTTACCACATCATGGATGCTGAAAACCTGATCCCCTTCTTCAATGAAATAATCAACAATTGTCGCCTTTTTAGCAGCGATAAGATTTTGCGGTTTTTCCTCTTCCACTTTATCGGGTTCGTTCTTTTCAACTACTTGAAAGTGGTAAGTTGTCCCTTTTAACTCCACGCCAATCCATGTGATTGCATCAATATTATTTGTCAATTCAGCTTGGATCTCGTCCAATTCTTTCGCAAAAAATTGAAATTCGCCAATTTTAATATCCATTTTATCCAATTGTTTACGGATTTGATATTCTGTTGCTGGGTTGGCCCCCTTAATCTCAATGCCCCACACCATATTGGAAAGGGTCAGGACTAAAGCAAAGAATAAAAAAACGCCAATGGCAAAGCCGCTGTTTTTTAAGATTCTTTTATAAAGAAAGGGAGCTCCAGCTCCGCGCTGAAACTCTATTTTAATCCCACTTCCCCTAACGACCTCTCTAAACTTATGGATGCTCTTTAAACCCATTTGAAACGTGATAGAGTGTGGCCCATGTTTTTTTACACTCCAGACGGGAACCTTTTTTCTTAGAAGGTGATTTAAAAGACGTTCCAGTCCTTTTCCCGTTGCCTTAACTGTAACAATCCCAGTAAAAAATTCTATCCAATGATTTTTCATAGCTTCCTCCCATGTTATTCGTTTATGTACATCACCTGATCAATTTTTCCTTCCAGCAATATTTCCTCTGGCAAGATCGTCTTTATGACAAAGCCTTTGCCTTTTATTAAAAGCTGTCCTTGTTTCAAGAGCAGCCTTAGCTCTTTGTCTGAGAAAGTCAGTAAACCACGGTGGTTCTCAATATAAATATGGATTTGGCCAATCATTGTGATCCTGGGTAAGTCCATCATGACATCTTGAGGAAGCTCTAGGTTTTTAATCATCCAGTTCCGTACAGTATTTCCCCATTTTTTAGCCATAAAAAAAGAACCCCCTTTCATCTCATATTTATGAGAAAAAGGCAGGTTCTAGCACCTATTTTTTAGGAAAATTCAGCAATAATACCGAGCCATTCATTGCTGCTTAATAATTTGTTTCTTGCGAGTTGCAGAATGCGGACGTTTTGCTCTTGGAGATCCTATTATCTCTGCAAGAATGACCGCATCAGCCAAGGAATGACCTTTAAGAAGATCCTTATCACCTAATGGCTGATTTTCCTTCTGTTCGGCCCGATTTCTCCTGACAGTAGCTTCCTCCATGCGCTTTAGCTTCTTCTGGAGGGCATCCCGTTCTTTTTTGAGTTCTTCCAGCTCATTAGGGATTTTGTTAACCGTTTGCTTTTTCACAGGTGTTTCCATCGCCTGTTCCACTTTTCTTAATACTTGTTTTGTGATATCAGGTACTTTAACAGGCGGGGTCTTCTTGCCGCCTTTTTTTCCGTCTTCTTCCTGTGCTTTTTTTTGGAACAAGGAGAACAGGAAGCCAACTACTATAACAATGATCGAAATATATTCCAAGAGAGACTGCTCCCTTCACTTGCCTTACTTTTTATCCTCGTCTTTATTCTCGCCATTCAGCTTGCCGATAGATCCTCTCATTTCGGTGTCAGCAGTAATATTTTGCAAGTTCATATAATCCATTACACCCATATTTCCAGAACGGAGAGCATCAGACATCGCCATTGGAACTTCTGCTTCTGCTTCCACAACTTTCGCGCGCATTTCTTGGACTTTCGCTTTCATTTCCTGTTCTTGCGCAACAGCCATCGCTCTGCGTTCTTCTGCTTTGGCCTGTGCTATCTTCTTGTCTGCTTCTGCTTGTTCTGTCTGCAATTCAGCTCCGATATTCTTACCTATATCAACATCCGCAATATCAATGGACAAAATCTCAAAAGCTGTACCAGCATCCAAACCTTTTGACAGGACAGTCTGTGATATCATGTCCGGGTTTTCCAGTACCTTTTTATGATTAGTAGATGAACCGATTGTTGAGACAATTCCTTCGCCGACACGGGCTACAATTGTTTCTTCTCCAGCTCCCCCTACAAGGCGCTCTATGTTTGCACGAACTGTTATTCTTGCTTTTGCTTTGACTTCAATTCCATCCATTGCTACACCGGCAATAAACGGCGTTTCAATAACTTTCGGGTTAACACTCATCTGTACCGCTTCTAGTACATCACGGCCAGCCAAATCAATAGCAGCACAGCGTTCAAACGTCAGCTCAATATTTGCTCTGTGTGCAGCTATCAATGCATTGACAACTCTGTCGACATTACCCCCGGCTAAGTAATGGCTTTCTAGTTGATTTATTGTTACATTAATTCCGGCTTTGTGCGCCTTGATTAACGGATTTACAACACGGCTTGGAATTACCCTTCTCAGCCTCATCCCAATCAATGTGAATATGCTGATTCTTACCCCTGCAGCTAATGCTGAAATCCACAGCATAACTGGTACGAATGTCAACAGAATTCCAAGCAAAATAATTCCAATTACTACTACTGCAATCCAAAAGATTGTCGTTGCGCTTAATGCTTCCATTAATTTTCCTCCTTGTGCAGATCAATATCTGTCCATTCTCTTACAACAATTCTTGACCCTTCTGCTTTTACAATTTTAACTTTAACATCTTTTCCAATAAAACGGCCTTCACTAACCACATCAATTCGCTCTTCTCCAATAATAACCGTTCCTGCAGGACGAAGCGCAGTCAATGTAATACCTATCTTCCCAACAAGATCATTTCTTGTTTTATTGGAAACATATCCTTCTTCTGTACTCGTAGAGTCTCTCAGCACAATTTTTTTGAAGAATTTCATTTTTCTACCAAACACCTTTACTAAAAGAATAGTGGCGATAATCGATACAGCTACCGCAATACAAATGCTGATTGCAACATGATAAGCATTTCCTCCTGCAAGAAAGATGCTGCCTATAATTGCAACAATGCCCAATCCCCCGGCAATTCCGCCGACGATAAAAAACTCAAGCAGGATCAGGAGTATCCCTGCAGCAAACAGAATAATGGTTTCATATCCTGCCAGCCCTGCAACAAGATGGCCATAAAAGAACAAAAGCAGCGAGGAAATTCCTACAAATCCAGGAATTCCAAAGCCTGGGGAAAACAGTTCGAAAATTAATCCTAAGAAGCCGATTGATAACAAAATCGGGATGATGAGTGGATTTGTCACAAAGCGGGCCACCTTATCGGCAAAACTTTCATCCATTCTCTCCACTTTTGCATTTTCCATGCCGATATAGCTGAGCAGCTCCTCTAAATTAGAGACTGTTCCTTCTGAGTATTTAACCTGAAGGCTTTCAGCAGCTGTCAAAGTAAGGAACTTTTTCTCATCATCCCCGAGATCTGGTATCGCAATAGTTTTATCAGCCATAGCCATCGCATAGAGCGGCTCTCTGCCTCCTTTTTCGGCAGCACCTCTCATCGCAGATAACCAATAAGACTGAGCTTTTTCGCCGGCAGTGTTTCCTTGTCCATCTATGACACCAGCTGCCCCGAATCTTCCGCCATCGTCCATGTAAATTTTATCTGTGTTTAATGCGATATAAGCTCCTGCAGAGATGGCATCCTGATTGATATATGTGACAGTCTTTATCTTTGTATTGGAAATAATCTTTCCAATAGCAGCAGCGGCGTCAACAGCTCCCCCAGGTGTGTCCATTTCAAAGATAATTACATCTGCCTTCTTGTCTTCTGCTGTCTCGACAGCCCTGTTGATAAACTCACTCAGGCCTTTTTCCACTGTATTCTTTATTGGCACAATATAGACTAATGATTGGTCGTTAGCAAAACTGTCTACAGGAAAAAAGGATAAAATTAAACTAAAAAGAAAAGGCAAAATCAATATTTTTTTCTTAATCAAGTTTCTCCTCCTTTCCTGAACGTTTGGCTATAGTAAATATACGGCCGTATTAAGAAAAAGTTTCATACATTTATTAATATTATAGACTTCTTATAAATTTCCAATACAAATGTAAAAAGGCTGCAGTCTAAGACTGCAGCCTTTAAAACAAGTTCATTTATGAAAGGTGTTGTTGTACAAGTTTATTTACTAGTGAACCATCTGCTTTACCTTTAACCTTTGGCATTAAAGCAGCCATCACTTTTCCCATATCTTTCTTTGAAGAAGCTCCAGTTTCTGCAATTACAGAAGTAACGATTTCTGTTAACTCCTCTTCTGAAAGCTGGTCAGGCATATATATTTCAACATGCTTTAACTCCGCACGTACTTTGTCAACAAGATCTTGGCGACCTGCTTTTTCAAACTCATGGAGGGAGTCCTTGCGTTGTTTCACTTCGCGAGAAAGGACAGTTAACTCATCCTCTTCAGAAAGGTCTCCGCCAATCTTAATGCTCTCATTTTGAATGGCAGCTTTTAACATTCTGATATTAGTGAGTTTATCTTTATCTTTGTTTTTCATCGCTTGCTTCATATCATTGTTTAAGCGTTCGAGAAGACTCAATTAATACACCCTCTCTTAGAACTTACGTTTTCTTGCTGCTTCTGATTTCTTCTTACGTTTAACACTAGGCTTTTCATAGAATTCGCGCTTTCTAGCTTCCTGCAAAGTACCAGTTTTTGATACTGAACGTTTGAAGCGACGAAGAGCATCTTCAAGCGATTCGTTTTTACGAACGACGGTTTTAGACATTCTCTTTCCCTCCCTCCGAAACACAACACACTAACATCAACATGGATTCCATGTACCTTGACATTATAATATATCAAGGAAGCAAGGTCAACAGTATTTAGCCTTGTACCGAAAATTTTTGTGATTTCTAAACAAGTATCCCTCATTGTCCATTCTCACACTTATATATTACCACAAAATACAACTTTAAATCTTGTATATATCTATCATTTTGCATTTTTAGCATGTCCATTCTTATTTTTTCATATATTTTTTTGAAGGAGTGAACATACATGCTGTATACCGGATTATTTATCATGATGATACTGTTATTTATTTATGGGATGACGATGCTTCGAACAGGCCTCTTTAACCTCTCTTCCCATTCGTTTAAAGCCTTATTGGAGAAACTGACAAATAAGCCTTGGAAGGGAATGGCTGCCGGTATTCTCATCACTGCTGTTCTGCAGAGCAGCTCTGCTGTAATGGTACTGACAATTGGATTAATTGCCGCACGAGTATTGACCTTTCCCCAGTCGATCGGCATCATTCTCGGAACAAATATCGGCACAACATTTACAACTGAATTTATCACCTATGACATCAGTGACTATTTGCTTCCATTAGCAATCATCGGAGCTGTTTGTATACTGGTCAACAAAAGTAAGCTAAGGAGTGTCGGTTTCGTACTATTCGGCATCGCGATTGTCTTTACGGCTATGAAAGGATTCCGACACTTTGCCGGGATTATTCAAGACAATCCATTCATGCAGAACTTCCTTGCCCATATTTCTGACCGAATATTTCTGGCATTAGCTGTTGGGATTATTATTACAGCATTAATTCAGTCTAGCACTGCCACAATTGGGATTATTATGGGCTTCTTGTCCGCTGATATGCTGTCAATAGAGGCAGGTATCGCCATAATGCTAGGTTCAAATATCGGCACATGCATTACATCTTATCTAGCATCTATCGGGGCTGAAAAGCAGGCTAAGCTATGCGCTTATGCCCATATTTGGCTTAATGTCTGTGGGGTGCTGCTGTTCTATCCTTTCATCAGTTACTTGAAAGATGCTGTTGAATACATGACGAGCGCAAAGGACGTACAGCTCGCCCATGCAAGCCTTTTGTTCAATGTGCTGTCCTCCCTTCTCGTCCTGCCGTTTGCTGAAAAGTTTGGGCGTGGAATTATGAAGTTGCATAGATTTTAGTCAGAAATAAAAAAGGATGGACCCTAGCGGGTACCATCCTGCTTCTTAATAGTCGCTGTTGCTTGTAAGTCCATTGACGATTGCCACACCAGAACTTGCACCGATACGAGTAGCTCCAGCTGCTATCATATTTTCCGTATCTTCACTGCTTCTTACACCGCCAGAAGCCTTAACGCCGATATCTGGGCCTACTGTTTTTCTCATAAGAGCAATATCCTCTACTGTCGCTCCTCCTGTTGAAAATCCAGTCGATGTTTTAACAAAATCTGTTCCAGCTTCGACTGCCAATACACATGCTTTTTCTTTCTCTTCATCAGTCAGCAAGGACGTTTCAATAATTACCTTTGTAAGTGCTTTGCCTTTTGCTGCATCCACTACTGCTGTAATGTCTTCTTTTACAAGATCATAATTCTTGTCCTTTAATGCACCGATATTTATAACCATATCTACTTCTGTTGCTCCATTTTCAATAGCATTTGCTGTTTCAAACGCTTTCGTTGCTGAAGTAGTCGCGCCTAATGGGAAACCGATAACAGTACACACTTCCACTTCCGTTCCTGCCAATAGCTCACTAGCATATTGAACCCAGGTAGGGTTTACGCACACTGAAGCAAAGTTGTATTGTTTTGCTTCCTCACATAATGTTTTAACCTGTTCTTTTGTTGCGTCTGCTTTCAATAAAGTGTGGTCGATCATTTTTGCAATTTGGCTGCTCATATTTAACGGCTCCTTTTAACATGTTATGTATGAATATTGTCATTTACAAAGGGAATGGAAGCATCATTGCCTCTGACGCTTCTCCATTCAAAAAACTGCCTGCTGCTATTAATTATACAATCGCCTTTTCCGTTTCTGTATATTCTTCCAGTAAACGGACGAATTGACCTTCGTTTACAGGGTAACCAGCTTTTGTGATTTTCACTTTAACGATTTGGCCAACCATTTCTTCTGTTGCCGGGAATACAACTTTTAAGTAGTTATCTGTATAGCCGACATATAAAGTACCGTTTCCAGATTCCTTATACATTTCCTCTGGTATCACTTCCACGACTTCTTCTTCATAATTAGAAGCATATTCTTTCGCAAGCTGGTCAGATAAAGCAATTAAGCGGTGAACTCGTTCGTTTTTCACCTCTTCATCAATCTGATCCTCCATTCTAGCTGCTGGAGTACCTGTTCTCTTTGAGTATGGGAAAACGTGGAGCTCAGAGAATTTATGCTCTTTAATGAAGTTGTATGTTTCCATGAATTCTTCCTCTGTTTCTCCTGGGAAACCGACAATAACGTCAGATGTAACAGCAAGACCAGGAAGCGCCTCTTTAAGGCGAGTGATTCTTTCTGCGAAGAACTCCATTGTATACTTTCTTCTCATTCTCTTCAATACAGTGTCAGATCCGGATTGAATAGGAATATGAAGATGGTTGACAATTATTTTTGAATCATTTAAAACCTCAATGACTTCATCCGTAATTTGGCTTGCTTCAATTGAGGAGATACGAAGCCTCTTCAGTCCTTTTACTTGCGATTCTATATCACGAAGCAATCTTGCAAGATTATAATCTTTCATATCTTCGCCGTAACCGCCTGTATGAATTCCTGTAAGTACAATCTCCTTATAGCCTGCATGGACAAGCTGTTGAGCTTGTCTGATAACTTCCTGCGGATCTCTTGAGCGCATTAATCCTCTTGCCCATGGGATGATGCAGAATGTGCAGAAATTGTTACAGCCTTCTTGTATTTTCAATGATGCTCTCGTTCTGTCAGTAAATGCTGGAACATCAAGTTCCTCATATACTCTGTTTTTCATAATATTTCCGACCGCGTTGATCGGTTGGCGTTCCTCTTTAAATTGCTTGATGTAGTCAAGCATTTTCACACGGTCCTGTGTTCCTACAACAATATCAACACCAGGTATAGCCATGATTTCTGCCGGCGATGTTTGCGCATAGCAACCAGTAACACAAATGACTGCATCAGGATTTTTGCGAACAGCCCTTCTGATAACTTGACGGCTCTTTTTATCTCCTGTATTTGTAACCGTACATGTATTGATGACATAAACATCAGACATGTTCTCATAATCTACTCTTTCATACCCTTGCTCTTTAAATAATTGCCAGATAGCTTCTGTTTCATAATGATTTACTTTACAACCTAATGTGTGAAAAGCAACTGTTGGCATTATATTTCACCTCATCTATTCATAAGTTCAAAATGATAGGAAACAGCAGACAGCAAATATAATGGTGCTGTTTCCGTCCTTAATATTCTTGGTCCGAGTCCACAGGCGATAAATCCTTTTTCCTTAAGAAGCTCAACCTCCGAATCGGCAAGACCACCTTCTGGGCCAAACACAACAAGAAGTGATTGCCCCTTCTTCATAGAGGAAAACGATCTCACTAGATTGGCCGATTCCTGAGCCTTAGCTTCTTCCTCATAAGCAATGATTAAAACATCATAATCAGCGGCCATTTTTATTAACTCTTTCAGCGATACAGGTGCTGAAACATTTGGAATGACTGCACGGTGTGATTGTTCTGCCGCTTCCTTTGCAATCTTGTTCCAGCGACTGATTTTTTTATCGGACTTTTTTGCGTCCCATTTAACAATCGAGCGAGATGCAATAAAGGGGATAAACTCGTGCGCACCTAATTCTGTGCCTTTTTGGATAATCCATTCCAGCTTATCCCCTTTTGGCAGGCCGCTTACTATTGTTACAGTGACAGGCAGTTCCATGTCTTCCTCTACCCATTGTATCACCTTTGCCACAATTTCGTTTTCGGTAATATTTTCAATTGTGCAGCGGGCAGTTTGCTGGTTTGAATTGACACAGTAGATTTCTTCACCTGGCTTCATGCGCATGACCCTAGTGATATGATGAAAATCATCTTCTTTTATAAGGAATGTGTCCTCCTCATTTTCCGCAAAATAACGTTGCAATGCATAAAACCTGCCTTTACATATAATCAGGATTTTTTAGGTTCAGCTAATACTTCTTGCCTTATAGGCATGCTAAAAGAAGTTTGCAGTGTAACAAACAAACTTCTTTTTTATCCTACTTCCTTTTTTTAGCTGTTATGCTGATCCAATCTTCCATTTGGACCGTTTCGACAATTTCAAGCCCTGATGCTATTATTGCCGCTTTTACTTCTTCTTTTTTCTGAAGTATTATACCTGAAGCGATAAAATAACCATCCTCTTTTAATAGGCGATAGACATCATCTGTAAAGCGGACAATTACCTCTGCAAGGATGTTGGCCACAATTACATCTGACTCTTGCGTAATTCCGTCAAGCAAATTGTTCTGCTGAACATAGGCTGTTTCATGCACTTTATTCAGCTTCAAATTAAGCTTTGCAGACTGGACAGCCACTTCATCCAAATCAAGTGCAAGAACTGATTTAGCTTGAAGCATTGCTGCTGCAATGCTCAAAACACCAGAACCTGTGCCAACATCAATAACAGAGTCACCTTTTTTTACTATTCTTTCCAAAGCTTGGATACATAATACAGTCGTCGGATGTGTTCCTGTTCCAAATGCCATGCCTGGATCCAATTCAATGATTAGTTCATCACTGTGGACTGGTGAATAATCCTCCCAGGTAGGCACAATGGTGAATTTCTCAGAAATCTTGACAGGATGGTAATATTTCTTCCAGGCCGTTGCCCACTCTTCTTCATTCACTTCCATAATGGAAACTTTATTTAAGCCGATATCAATATTAAAAAGGATCAAATTATTGATTGCCTCTTTAATTTCTTCTACCGTTTCTCCCAAAAAACTGTTTATGGGAAGATATGCTTTTACCAATACACCTTCTTCTGGATAATCATCAGGATTGAGTTGGTAGATTTCGCCAAAACGGTCTTCTCTTTCTTTTATCAAATCGAAGGGATCTTCAATTACCACCCCGCTTGCACCTGCTTCATGCAAAATATTCGAAATAGGTTCAATCGCTTCATTTGTTGTATGAATTGTGATTTCAGACCATTTCATTATCTACCAACTCCAATCAATCTTTATTCACCCTTAAAGGCTCTTTTGACTTTTGAAAAAAAGCTTTCTTCTTCTTCCCCTTGGGGAGCTTTTCCTGTTTCCTCTGCAAATTCCTGCAGTAATTGCTTTTGTTTATCTGTAAGCTTAGTCGGCGTAATCAAGCGGACAATGACATGCTGGTCCCCTGTACCGTAGCCGCGCACATTGGCAATTCCTTTGCCTTTCAGGCGGAATTTCGTTCCTGTCTGTGTTCCTGCAGGCACCTTCAATTTCACTTTGCCATGCAATGTTGGTACTTCAACTTCATCACCAAGAGCTGCTTGCGCAAAGGTAATAGGCATTTCGCAATAGACATCCTCACCATCACGCTCGAAGAATTCATGTGTTCTGACATGGAATACCACATATAAATCCCCAGCAGGTCCTCCATTAACGCCCGGCTCTCCTTGACCGCTGACACGAAGCTGTTGACCATCATCAATTCCAGCAGGAATTTTCACTTTAATTTTACGGCGTTTTTTCACTTTACCGGTTCCGCTGCAAGTTCCGCATTTATGTTTAATTTCTTTACCAGTTCCATTACAGTGCTGACATGCTCTTCTGTTAACAATTTTGCCGAATGGTGTGTTTTGCTCCACATTCAATTGTCCTGTTCCGCCACAATGTTTACACGTCACAGGTTTCGTTCCAGGCTTCGCACCTGAACCGCTGCAAGTTTCACAAGTTTCCTCACGCGGGATTTCGATTTCTGTTTCTTTTCCAAAAGCTGCTTCCTCAAAGGATA
>JAPSHL010000064.1 GCA_031179905.1 Bacillus sp. (in: firmicutes)
AGGCTAAGTGTGTGGCGACCCTTGATTCCTTATCAAAAATCGAAGATTTACTAGATGTATAAGAAAATAAAAAAGCTTGTGAAGAAATAAAGGTACCTTTCTCCACAAGCTGACCCACTTTTAAAAAAAGTGGGTTTTTTTGGCATAGACATGCAGCTTATTTTTTATATGTGCATATGTTAAAATAAGATTATCAAAAAATTATAAATGTTAGATGAATTAATTCCGACTAAACAACTAGAAAAACTTGTTGACAATATAACCAATTATGATAAAATTTAGAAAAAACATTGCTTATCCAGAGCGACAGAGGGAATTGGCCCAATGATGTCCAGCAACCTGCATGTGTAAGAAGAGCAAGGTGCTAAGTCCAACAAAATGGTCTCCATTTTGAAAGATAAGGTAGTAATATTACCTTGTGTCTTTCCGAATTGGGAAGATTTTTTTTCTGTAACAGTTTTTTGTTTGTAGGAGGGATTTGTTAGTGGGGGAAAAAACAAATCAACTGGACAAAATAAAAGATCAGTTGGAAGAAATGTTGAAAAATATGAAATTTGGCTCCATCACTTTAATTGTTCAGGATGGAAAAGTCATTCAAATCGAAAAAAGCGAAAAGATCAGACTTGGAAAATAAATTGCTGACTAGAGAAACTAGAGGCAGTTTTAACACATGTGAATTGTGTTAAAGCTGTCTTTTTTGCGTGTAATGCAAAGTGAGAGGAGTATGCAACTTGAGTGGACTATTAACTTATGAAAATATCGATAGTTTTAAATTACCGACATTCCCAAGTGACACAGAAACAAAGGGAGCTTTGGAAGTGCTGGAATGGGCATATGAGACATATGATGAGGAAATTGTTTATGCATGTAGTTTTGGAATAGAGGGAATTGTGCTTATCGACTTACTATCGAAGGTAAAAGCAGATGCTAAAATCGTTTTTTTAGATACAGACGTACACTTCAAAGAAACATATGAATTAATTGAGAAAGTGAAAAAAAGATATCCGCAATTACAAATTGAGATGAAAAAGCCAGAACTAACTTTGGCAGAGCAAGCAGCACAGTATGGGGAAGAGCTTTGGGTTTCAAATCCGAATAAGTGCTGTGAAATTAGAAAAGTTATTCCATTGAATTCCGTTCTTTCTGGTTCAACAGCATGGATCTCTGGATTAAGAAGAGAACAAGGCGGAGCAAGAGCGAATACGGAATATATCAACATAGACAATAAATTTAAAAGCATCAAAGTATGCCCGCTTATTCACTGGACTTGGAAGGATGTTTGGAGATACGCTCACAAGAATCAGCTTGATTATAATGTCCTTCATGATAATGGTTATCCGAGCATAGGCTGCAGAACATGCACACAGCCTGCATTCACAATGGAAGATATGCGATCCGGAAGATGGTCAGGCAAAGGAAAAACAGAATGTGGGCTACATTTACAATAACTAAAGGAAACTAAATGATGATGATAATTCTTGCAGGCATAATGTCTTTATTCTTTGCTATGAACATAGGTGCAAGCGGTGCAGCCGCAAGTCTGGGGGTCGCCTATGGATCAGGTGCGATACCAAGCAAAAGGCATGCTCTCCTTTTATGCGGTGTTGCCATTTTTTTAGGGGCATTTTTTGGTGGCAGTGAAGTAGTTAAAACGATAGGAGAAGATCTTATTCCAAGCAGCTTGCTTGATGCAAAAATCGTTTTAATTATACTATCATCTGCTGCCATATCCCTGTTCATCGCAAATTTAATGGGGATTCCCTTATCAACTAGCGAAATCACTGTTGGCAGTGTTGTTGGTGTTGGCGTAGCATATAAAAGCCTTTTTATTGGGCATGTTTTATGGATTGTATTCTTTTGGATATTTATTCCCTTCATTTCCTTTGGGATTGCATGGGCAGCTGGTAAGCTGATTATCAGGGCTGAAAGGAAGTACACTTGGCTGAAAGAGAGCAAAGCACAGCGTTACTTATCAGTTTTTGTTATTGTTGTTGGTTTTTTTGAAGCCTTTTCGGCAGGAATGAACAATGTGGCCAATGCTGTTGGTCCGATGGTAGGGGCAAAACTCATCTCGATGAGCAGTGGAATTCTAATCGGCGGTTTGGCTATCAGTGTTGGTGCCATTTTGCTGGGTGGAAGGGTTTTACAGACAAATGGTAAGAAAATCGTCAAGTTCAGCAAGCTGGAAGGCGGATTTATTTCAGGCATAGGAGCAACTTTAGTGACTCTCGCTTCTATTTTTGGACTTCCTGTGCCTTTGACTCAAGTTACAAGTACAGCGATCATGGGCATTGGAGTTTCGAAGAATGGTATGGGACTTTTCAAAAAACAAATGATCCATCGGATAATAAAAGTATGGATTGTTTCACCCGTCTTATCACTTGTTATTTCTTACTGCCTTGTACAGCTCTTCGTTAAAAATGATTTCTACAATGTATTGGTATTAACAAGTGTATGCATTGCCACATTAGGCATATTAAGTCTCGTTAAATCAATTAAAGAAGACAGTCGCTCTGTTTATGAGGACGGAGGCGGCATTTGATATAAGCAAATCCGTTTCTATTAAATATAAATAATAATATAACTAGTTGTTAAATTAGGAAGGATAGGTGCAAAGATTATGGCATTAAGCAAACCTCATGGAGGAACACTAATTAATTTATGGGAACCAAATTATGATACTAGTGACATTATACAGGAACTTGAAATTGATGGCGTAGCGCTAAGTGATTTAGAATTAATCGGCAATGGGGCATTCAGTCCATTGACTGGATTTTTGACACAAAAAGACTATGAATCTGTTGTAGAGAATATGAGACTGGCTTCAGGGGAAATTTGGAGCATTCCGATTACACTTCCTGTTTCAGAGGAGCAGGCAGATAAATTGGAGCTGGATGATATAGTGAAGCTTGTTCATAACGGTGAGGTATATGGAGTGCTTACTGTTGAAGATAAGTTTACGCCAAATAAAGAGAAAGAGGCAGAGGCTGTATACCGCACGGCAGATTTAGCTCATCCTGGAGTAAAGAAAGTATTTGAAAGAGGCAATGTGTATATTGGTGGTTCTATTAAATTACTGAAAAAATTAAAGAGAACTAAATTTGAAAGCTTCTATCTAGATCCTAGAGATACCAGAGAAGTGTTCCAAGAAAAGGGCTGGAAGACTGTAGTCGGTTTCCAAACTAGAAACCCTGTGCATCGTGCTCATGAATATATTCAAAAGACTGCTTTGGAAACAGTGGACGGATTATTCTTAAATCCGCTTGTTGGTGAAACAAAGTCAGATGACATTCCTGCAGATGTGCGCATGGAAAGCTACCAAGTATTATTGAAAAATTATTATCCAGAAGATCGTGTATACCTAGCTGTTTTCCCTGCAGCGATGCGCTATGCCGGACCAAGAGAAGCTGTTTTCCATGCACTTGTTAGGAAAAACTACGGTTGTACTCATTTTATTGTTGGACGAGATCATGCAGGTGTCGGCAATTATTATGGCACATATGATGCTCAAAGAATCTTTGACCAGTTTGCTACAGAAGAACTGGGCATTAACTTGCTGTTCTTTGAACACAGCTTCTATTGCAAAAAGTGTGAAAACATGGCTTCTACAAAAACATGCCCACATGACAAGGAATATCATGAGATTTTATCTGGAACAAAGGTGCGCGAGCTTCTAAGAAATGGAGAAATTCCGCCAAGTACGTTCAGCCGTAAAGAAGTTGTGGAAGTGCTGATAAGAGGCTTAAAAAACCAAGAGATCCATTCATAATACGGGGGGAAAACTTAAATGAGCGGCAAAAGTACAAATATCACGTGGCATGAACAAACTGTTTCAAAAGAACGCAGAAGAGAAAAAAATAAACATCACAGCTATGTATTGTGGTTCACTGGCCTTTCTGGTTCAGGTAAATCTTCTGTAGCTAATGCAGTTGCAGAGCGGCTGTTTCAAGACGATACACTCACATATGTGCTGGATGGTGACAATATCCGCTTCGGAATAAATAAGGATCTTGGCTTTTCAGAAGAAGACAGGAAGGAAAATATCCGCAGAATTGGTGAAGTCAGCAAGCTGTTCGTAGACAGCGGTCAAGTGGTGCTGACTGCCTTTATTTCTCCTTTCCGCAATGATCGAGAGGGTGTTAGGGAATTGCTAGAGGGCGATGAGTTTGTTGAGGTATATGTTAAATGCTCATTAGAGGCTTGTGAAGCAAGAGATCCTAAAGGTCTTTACGAAAAGGCAAGACAAGGCATCATCAAGGAATTTACAGGAATCAGCTCTCCTTATGAAGAACCGATTAAGCCTGAAATTGTGATTGATACTGAAAAAAATTCCATTGAAGAATGTGTTGAGCAAATTGTTCATTTTTTGAAAGAAAAAGGCTATTATAGAAATATATAAATGCTAGAAGAAGGAATTATAGTGTCTCTTACTTGAGAGAATCCTATAATTCCTTTCTGTTAATATTCATAACTTTTAGGATTAGCTGTAGCTATAGAGGAAGGTGAAAAGAATGGGGAAAGTATATTTAGTAGGTGCAGGGCCTGGTGATCCAGATTTAATTACTGTTAAAGGGCTGAATTGTATCAAAAACGCTGACGTTATCATATATGACCGCCTTGTTAACGAAGAACTGCTGCATTATGCAAAGCCGAAGGCAGAGTTAATATATTGCGGTAAACTGCCGCATCATCATGTAATGAAACAGGAATTAATTAATCAAACTCTCGTGAAGCATGCTAAAAAAGGAAAGATTGTGACAAGACTAAAGGGTGGAGACCCTTTTGTATTCGGCAGGGGTGGAGAAGAAGCAGAGGAACTGGCGAAAAATCAGATTCCGTTTGAAATCGTACCAGGAATTACTGCAGGCATTGCTGCGCCAAGCTATGCAGGCATTCCAGTCACACACAGGGATTATGGTTCTTCCTTTGCTTTTGTAACAGGGCATATGAAGAATGGGGAAGAAGACAGCATCAAGTGGGAAGCGCTATGTCATTTAGACACACTTGCGATTTATATGGGAGTTAGGAATTTACCTAATATCAGGGAAAAGCTGCTTTCCTATCAAAAAAGCGGAGATACTCCTGTTGCCTTGATTAATTGGGGAACTACAAGCAGCCAAAGAACAATTGTCACAACATTAGACAGAGCTGTGGAGGATGCGGAAAAAGGGCAGATTGAAAATCCATGCATGATTATCATCGGTGAAGTTGTCCGCATGCGCGAAAAAATCAAATGGTTTGAAAATTCATTTGAAGATTCATTAGCGAAAGAAGTGGTTCTATAATGAAAGCAGTTTTATATATTTGCCATGGCAGTAGGATAAAGGAAGCAAGCGACCAAGCAATCTCCTTTATAAAGGAATGCATGAAGGAAAATGATTATCCTATCCAGGAGTATTGCTTTTTAGAGCTGTCTGAACCCAGCATTGAGGAAGGGTTTCAGACATGTATAGCTAAAGGAGCAACAACAATAATTGCTGTTCCAGTTCTGTTATTGACTGCAGCACATGCAAAAGCTGATATTCCTGAAGTACTCGACGAGCTTGTCAAGGTGTATCCAGATGTAGCATTACACTATGGCCGTCCAATTGGTGTTCATGAGAAGATGGCAGAGATTGTCGCAGACAAAATCAGACAGTCGGAGCTGTATGCCGCAGATAATTCCCTTGTTCTGCTTGTGGGAAGGGGCAGCAGTGATCCAGATGTTAAGCGCGATTTACGATTAATTGGTGATTTGGTAGAAGGATCACTAAATGGTGTAACAGTAGAGGACTGTTATTTGACTGCTGCATCACCGAGTTTTGAAGAGGCCCTTCAGGCTGCAAGCAATTCTCATTACCAAAATATAATAGTTATTCCGTATTTGCTGTTTACAGGTATATTGATGAACACGATGAGAAAGACAATCAACGGAATTTCAAACTCAGAAAAAAACTATGAACTTTGCGACTACTTAGGATATCAGCCTTCTATTGCAAGTATTCTGAAGGACCGAGTTGACGAAGCTGCAGGGGCTGAATTGTATGTTCCCATTAATGGTTGACATTAAGGATAAAAAATGTGTCGTCACAGGGGGCGGCAAAGTTGCTTTAAGAAAGGTAAGGGCACTACTTGAAGAGGGTGCGAAGATTACTGTCATTAGTCCTGAACTATCTCCTGAACTTGAGGAGCTGGAACGGGCTGGAGCAATTACAGCAGTCAAAAGGGAAGTGAGAGAAAATGATTGTGAGGATGCTTTTTTTGTGGTCACAGCAACCAATGATCAAGAAACAAATCAAAAGCTTGCCAATAGGCTGAAGCACCGTACGCTAGTAAATGATGCAAGCTCAGCCGATAAGGGAAACTGTCATGTTCCAGCAAGTCTACAAAGGGGGAGGCTCATTTTAAGTGTGTCGACAATGGGCGCAAGCCCTATACTGGCAAAAAAAATCAAGGATAGATGGGCACAGGAGTATCCTGAGGATATGGAGTCTTATCTCGATTTTTTATTTAATGCCCGGGAATTGATAAAAAAGGCTAATCTTGCTTCTAGCGATAAAAAGGATTTGTTAGAGGAGATAACGGACTATAAATACAAACAATCTCCACATTTGAGAGAAGATCTTTTTAAGCTTTTCCAAAACTTCTAACAAGGAATGTTAGAGGTTTTTGTTTGTGAGATTATAATAAAAGCCTGCCATCATTTTAGACAGCAGGCATTTATTTAATTTTTTGCTTTTACATATTCCATTACATAACGGACGTATTTATCGTCCTTGCACATCCATGCACCATGATTTCTCTTTAAGTAGTTTTCTCCTTCTTGGAAGGAAGAAAAGGTTTCAGGCAGCCTTGTCCTTTTTTTGTTGATGACCCATTGTTGCTTGCCAATTGGATATAGGTAAAATAGTTCATCATGTTTATTTTCATATAGTGTACCTAATGGAGAATTTTTCTTATTATAATCATTCTTTTTAGGATCTTCCCTTAGTGGTTCAAGCGGGAAAGTATCTGTAACGAAGCTTTTATAAGCTTCATTTGTCATTGTGCAGCCGGACGCTTTAACATGCCCGCCTCCACCATATGTACCAGCAACTTTGGAAACATCGACGTGGTCATGAATGGTGCGGAAGCCTACCCTTTTGCCGCCGATATTAAGGATTGCTATATAATCGAGATGCGGATATTCTTTACCGAGCTCATTGCCCAATTCCGAGTGATATGATTCGGCATAAACAACGCCTGCGTACAAACCGTCAATCTGTGTTTGTACGAGCTCTCGTCTTTTACGACGTATATAACGTTCTATTTTTTTCTCTTCCAACTCGAGAATTTGCTGTTCTACTTCATCAAAGAAGAAGTGCTCATTACTCGCAAGACGTGTCACCATTTTTTCTACAAATTCATCAAATGATATTAAATAGAAAAGAGCATTAAGCTTTTGAGCGTCAATGTTATCATTCTTTTCCCAATCCCATGTATCGTACTGTCTGACAAGCTCTACAAACTCATTTAGACTGTCAGAGGGGGGAAGATGTCCATTTTTGACAAGATACTCATATAATAAAGAAGTAGCACAGGTAGAAACCCCATCTGCGTCTTCTACTACGACATGGCCCCAATCAAAATCATTTAGATGTAAGGCTGTTTTATGGTGGTCTATAAGCTGGACTTTACCGCCCTTCTTATAGTAATCATCAAGCCTGATAGCATTCTCTTCACTAACAGAAAGATCTGTAACAAAAAGAAAAGTATTTTCTGGCTTCTGATCAAGGAATCTTTCTACCTCCAGATTCAGGCTGGAAACAGAATTATAGCGGATTTCCACACTTTCTCCAAAAGCAAGCTTTGCGATGATTCCACAGCCGACCCCGTCAAGGTCATTATGCGACAATAATTTATACATTTTTTTCACCCCTGCCCAATAGTATAATCTAATATAGAAAAAATAGAACATGTTCTTTTGAAAAGAACATATAAAAAATGAGAAAGACCTAAGAAGTGCTATAAGCTTAGGTCCAACTCTTATGCTTGATGCAAAGCGTTATTCAAAGGCAACAAAAACCTGGTAGCTGCCTATATGCATTTCAGTCATATTTTCTGACATCTGATAAAGTATGCTGTTTAAAAGGACCCCGCCTGCAATAAGGTTCTCATACTCACGCGCGAAAGAAAGAAATTCTTCTGATCCGCCAAGCTTCAAAGTAATACGTCGCTCGACAGGCAAATTCTTCTGCTTTCTTAATTCTTGCACAGAGCGGATAAAATCCCTTACTAGTCCTTCTTTTGCTAATTCTTCTGTGATGCTAGTATCTATTATAACAGTAAAGTTCCTGTTTGATGCCTCACTGTAACCTGGCATTGATGCCGTTTTTTGGACAAGCACATCATTCTTATAGAGTTCAACTGGTTGTTCATCTGCGCTTACGGTTGTTTGGCCGTTATTAAGGAACTGCTCAATCTCTCCTTTTGTAAGACTGCCAAGGGCTTTGTGAACAAGATTAGCCTTTTTGCCGAGACGTTTGCCGGCATTTTTGAAGTCGAGCTTGAGACTGTATTGTACATACCCCTTACTTGACTCGGTCCAGTCTATTAATTTTACATTCAGTTCACTTTTGATGATGTCGGTAAAAGATTGCAGTGCCTCTAGAGGGAAATCATTTGAGACAATTGCCATCATGGCCAGCGGCTGTTTTGTCTTAATTTGGCATTGATGCCGTATGCTTCTTCCGAGTTCCACAATTTCTCTTACACCGCTCATTTTCTTTTCAAGCTCTAAATCGATGTTCTTTTCATCAACAGCTGGGAAATCTTCTAAGTGGACGCTTTTTCCAGTCAGCTTATAATGAATATCCTCAGCGATAAAGGGTGTAAATGGTGCAAGCAGCTTAGAGATATCAACAAGCAAGCTGTATAGAGTATGGTAAGCACATGCTTTGTCTGCAGACATTCCTTCACTCCAGAACCGTTCTCTGTTTCTTCTGATATACCAATTGCTTACTTCTTCCAAAAGATTGCCGATATGTCTTGCTGCATTTGTCAGCTGAAAGCTTTCCATGTCATTGCGAACTTGCAAAACAGTTGAGGCAAGCCTAGAATTAGCCCACATATCCATCAACGTCAAGGAGTGGTTTGCTGGCGTTAACTTCGGATCGAAGCCATCAATATTTGCATACATAGTGTAGAAATGATGCAGGCTTGTTAAAGTATCGACTAATTTCGATTTAGCTTCCTGTACAATCTTAACAGAGAATCTTTTCTGGTTCCAAGGTGCGCTATCCTCTATCAATGCCCATCTTAAAGAATCGGCTCCGTACTTGTGTATCAGCTCAACTGGATCAAGGGCATTTCCTTTGCTTTTTGACATTTTTTGTCCATCTTCATCAAGGACGTGGCCTGTCGCCAGCACATTACGATATGGCAGTTCTCCTATATAGAGCATGGATACGGCTAACAAAGAGTAGAACCAGCCCCTTGTCTGGTCAATTCCTTCGACTATCACATCTGCCGGGAACTGCCTTTTCCACAGCTCATCATTCTCGAAAGGTGTATGGTATTGGGCGAATGGCATGGACCCACTGTCAAACCAGACATCAACTACCTCAGGTGTGCGCACCATCATTGTACTGCAGGTAGGGCAAGGAAAAGTCACCTTGTCGACGTACGGTTTATGAAGCTCGAGATCAGATAGCTTGCTTTCTGTTAAAGCAGCTAATTCTTCAATGCTTTTAGGAGCTTCCTGTTTATTGCAAGAAGGGCATTCCCAAACATTTAAAGGTGTTCCCCAATAGCGGCTGCGGCTTATATTCCAGTCTACCATTCCCTCAAGGAATTTTCCGAAACGCCCATCCTTGATTGTATCTGGATACCAGTTTACCTGCTGGTTATTAGAAAGCATTGTCTCCTTAACAGCTGTTGTCCTGATGAACCAGCTCTCAAGTGCATAATAAAGGAGGGGAGAGTCACAACGCCAGCAGTGAGGGTAGGAATGTTCATATTTTTCCTTGTGGAACAATAAACCTTTCTCATGAAGCAGCTTAATGATATCTACGTCACACTCCTTTACAAATCTGCCTGTCAGCGGTGCAACTGCTTCTGTATATTTGCCGCGCTCATCTACAACCTGAACAAAAGAGAGATTATTTTCTTGAACAAGCCGATAATCGTCCTCCCCATATGCTGGTGCGATGTGGACAATACCTGTTCCGCTGTCTGCAGTCACAAAATCACCGTGTACGATAAAATGACCTTTTGGAACATGGATAAAAGAGAATGGCGGCTCGTAGCGAAGTCCAAGCAATGAGCGTCCTTTCACTGTTTCTAAGAGGACGCTCTCAGGAGTCATCACCTTAAGAGCTAAATCTTTAGCTATTATATAAACTTCATTTCCGGTCTGTATCCGGGCATACTCAAGGTTTTCATTGACTGCAAGGGCAACATTTGCCGGCAGTGTCCAAGGGGTTGTCGTCCAGCCGAGGATATACTCATTTTCCTTATTCTTTAACTGGAACTTCACAGTTGCGCTTAAGTCCTTTACATCTTTATAACCTTGCGCGACCTCATGAGAGCTTAAAGATGTCTGGCAGCTCGGACAGTATGGAGAGACCCGGTGACCCTTATAGAGCAATCCTTTGTCATGGATAGTGCCGAGTATATGCCAAACTGATTCAATATACTCATTGCTCATCGTCATATAAGGATTCTCCATGTCGACCCAGTATCCTAATTCCTTTGTGAAGTCTCTCCATTGCTTTTCATAGGAGAAGACGCTCTCTTTGCATTTTTGAATAAATGCTTCTACTCCATACTCTTCAATTGCCTGCTTTCCCGAGATACCAAGCTCCTTCTCAACCCCAAGTTCAACAGGCAGACCATGTGTATCCCAGCCAGCCTTGCGGATTACTTGCTTGCCCGCCATCGTCTGGTAACGTGCGATGATGTCTTTGATTGTCCGACCAAGTGCATGACCAACATGTGGCAGACCATTTGCTGTAGGTGGACCTTCATAGAAAACAAAGGAGTCCTGATTCTTTCTTGTCTCAACAGATTTTTCAAAAATATGCTCTTGCTCCCAAAGGTCGAGTATTCTTTTTTCTCTTTCTGCTTGTGTTTCTTGCTCGTTTTTTTTCATGATAAATCCTCCTTATATTGAATATTTACCAGAAAATACCGGAACATGACAGAGTTGGAGTAAATAAAAAACACCCGTCCCTAATAAAAGGGACGAGTGTTATATACCCGCGTTACCACCCAAATTCTGCTGCATAAAGCAGTCAGCTCTTAGTCAACGTACTATCATACGCGCTCCTTTTTAACGGGGGAAATCCCGTCAAGGCTTACTTGAATATTCAGCCTTGCATCTCAGAGATGATTTTTCCGTCAGAATTCCTTGCCGGCTCTCACCATTTCCGGCTCGCTTAAAAGTTCATACATGACGTACTTGTTCTCTTCATCGATTTATAAGTTCTGGAATGTTTTGTCTATAATAGCATTTATTATGTCTTAATTCAAGGTAATTGATTCTTGAGTTTTATCATATGCACAGTCTAGCTTTTAGTTGCTTGCAAGTAATGGGATATAGCAAGCAAGGGGAAAATTTTGCTGTAGCTGTAGTACTGAATGTAAAATTGGCCAGGCAAACCAATGCCGGTCGGATAAGTGAAGCTAAGCTCATTCTTGCTTTCCTGTAAGAGAAATTCTACCCCCTTTGTTACAGCAGCGCTTTTCCACTCTCCGGCCGCAATTAACGCATCAAGGGCCCAAGCTGTCTGTGAGTCTGTACTGAAGGGAAGAGGGATGTAGCGGCGCTTCTCGCAGCTCTGGCAAGATTCACCCCAGCCTCCGTCCTTTCTTTGAATGGATTTGAGCCAGTCAATGCCTTTTTTTATGCTCTGGTCGCCCCTTGCTGATCCTGTTGCCATAAGACCAGTGACAGCAGCCCAAGTCCCGTAAATATAGCAGACACCCCAGCGGCCATACCAGGAACCATCTTTTTCTTGATTGTCCACAAGCCATCGGGCAGCTGCCTTAATATGAGGGTGTTTCTCTTGCAGGCCAGCGTAATTGCCTAAATATTCAAGAACTCTGCCAGTCAAGTCTGGCGTAGAGGGATCGACAGCAGCGTCTTTTGCATTTTCTATCGGAACATGCTGGAGAAGCTCCCAATCTGTGTTTTTTTCAAATGCTCCCCAGCCTCCATCTTTGTTTTGCATAGAAAGGAGATAGTTGGTACCTCGCTGCCATGAATTATGGACGACGGTTTTTTGAGCAGCAGTTCTTGTTAATGCCCTTAAAGCTGCTGATGTATCGTCATTGTCCGGATTATTTGTATTAATAGCAGAAAAGCCCCAGCCTCCAGGTTCAGTATCAGGATTGTGGACCTTCCAGTCTCCTGCTTTTGTATGCTGTTTTTTAAGGAGATAATCTACAGATTTCACAATGATAGGAGTGTCGGGCAAGCAGCCTGCTTCCTGCAGAGTATAGCTTGCTAATGCCGTATCCCAAACCGTGCTTGTAGAGTTTTCCAAATGAGCAAATTCTCCTTCTTTGTCGATCAGGGAGGATAATCCAGACATAGCTTTTTTAATGACAGGTGAATCCTTGCGATAGTCGAGGGCAAGCAGGCCATAAATCATAAAAAAAGTTGCACTAGCATAGCTGTATAGCGTCCCATCCTCTTCGAGCCGATCTAGTATATATTTCTCCGCATAATGAAACCCAAGCTGATGTAAATAAATAGGCCATTTTCCAATCTGTTTTATTTCTTTCCATATAAACGACAGCGGTGAACGTTGATCCTCTAAATGAGTAATGGCCTGGAAACTTTCATCGGTTCTGCTGTATAGGTCGCTTAAATCAGGCTTGTTCATTGCACTAATTGCAAACTTTTTGTTGGAAGCAAGGAGCATAGGGATGAAATGAATTCGGGCATAGGCACTGAATTGAAAGAAATTCACAGGCTGGAAGGAAGGCAAAAGCAAAAAGGTCATTGGGACATAGATCATTCTTGACCAAGGATAAAGACCGTTTACAGAAAGCATCCATCTGATCATAAAATGAGCTTTAGAAATACCCCCGTTTTTAATAATAAAGGATTTTGCTTTTTTCATGTTTACGTCTGTCTTTTTGGCGTAACCAGAGTATAGAAGGGCGGTATACGCAATAATCGTCGCAGATAAATGTCCATTCGGTTCATCTATGTATGCTTTCCAATAGCCTTGTTGATGCTGAGTTTTTTTTAGAGTTGTGGCAAGAAGCTGAATATTTTCTTCCTCCGTTTTAATCTCCAGTGCTCTGCATGTAATAATGAAGAAAGCATCTGTCATTAAACTGCCTTGAAAACGAAAGCGGAAAGACCCATCATTACGCTGAAGCTTAACAAACTCAGCTATTCTGCGTTTCTGTTCTTTGTCAATAAATGCAGTTTCCAAATAAATCACCTCAGTATTTCGGTTGTATATTCATAAGGTATGCATCTCATCCCTGCTATCATGAATAGAAAGGCAAAAAGAAAAGGATAGATACAGAGTTTCTAGTCGAAGGAATCGAGGTATATGAAAAGAAAATAATTAGCAGAAAGAGGGGAATCATATGGTACACCAATTAAAGCTTGTAGTTGATGCAAATGCTGCTTTAGGAGAGGGTCCATTTTGGGATCACAAAGAAGGTTTGCTCTATTGGGTCGATATTGATAACAAAAAAATCTGTATTCATAACCCAGCTAATAATGAAAATAAAGAGTTAGTGCTTCCTAAAAAGGTTAGTGCAATCATTCCGGCAAACAGTAAAAAGGGAGCAGTAGTTGCATTAGAGAATGGCTTACATTATGTGAATCTTGAAAACGGGGACATTCAGTTAATATTTGACCCAGAGGAGCATTTGTCTAATAACAGGTTCAACGATGGCAAATGCGACACACAAGGGCGCTTCTGGGCAGGTACGATGAGTACGATGGATGAGAGGGAGCAAGGAGCATTATATTGTTTGGATAAAGATGGAAGTGTTGTGAAAAAGGTTGATAAGGTAAGCACATCTAATGGCTTGGCCTGGTCGGTGGACAACAAGTATCTATACTTGATTGATACCCCTGTGCAAAAGGTATATCGGTTTGACTATGAAACCGATTCAGGCAAAATTGACAATATGTGCGCCGTCATCGACTTTACTGAAGAAGAGGGATTTCCTGATGGCATGACGATTGATGATGAGGGGATGCTGTGGATTGCACATTGGGGCGGCGCGCGAGTATCAAGGTGGGATCCGACTAGCGGAAAAAAAATCGATGAGATTAAGGTGCCTGCCAAAAACGTTACCTCCTGCGTATTTGGCGGGGAAGAATTAAACGAGCTGTTTATTACAACAGCTAAAGAAGGAATGACCTCAGAGGAATTGGAAAAATACCCGCTGTCAGGAGCACTTTTTAAATGCGAAATGGATATTAAAGGATTTCCCGGGAATTATTTTGGCGGGTGAATATGCTTTAAAATAACAAAAAGATTCATGGCTAACGCCATGAATCTTTTTGTTAATGTCCAGATGGATTTGCATCAGGGTCTTGGAAAATGGCCAGTTTATCGACGAGTTTCTTGCTGGCTGAATCGAGACCGATTATACTGACTGTATTGTTATTTTCTCTAAGTTTAAGGACAACCTTGTCAATTGCACCCACAGCAGAGTCATCCCAAACACGAGCTTCTGAGAAATCAATTGAAACTTTCTTGTCTTGTTCAGAGGTATCAAATGCAGCCACAAAGCTGTCGACAGAAGCAAAAAAAACTTGTCCTTGCACGGAGTATCTATATTCATTCTCTGTCAGTTCCTTCGTTACTTTCACATGAGATATTTTTGCCGCAAAAAACACTGCGCTTAATATAACACCTGCAATGACCCCTTTTGATAAGTCATGTGTTGCTACAACTATAATTACTGTAACAACCATAACAATAGCGTCCGTTCGAGGAGCCCTAACTAGGTATTTAAAGGAAGACCAATCAAATGTACCGATGCATACCATAATCATGATGCCGACAAGTACAGGCATTGGTATTTGAACAACAACCTCTCCTAACACAATAATCAAGAACATTAAAAAAGCTCCTGCAACAAAGGTTGAAAGTCTGCCCCTGCCTCCTGATCTTACATTGATTCCAGATTGTCCAATCATGGCACATCCAGCCATGCCACCAAAAAAGCCAGTAATGAAATTGGCAATACCTTGACCTCTAGCTTCTCTGTTCTTATCGCTGTCCGTATCTGTTGCATCATCTAGAATGCTTGCAGTAAGAAGGGATTCTAGTAACCCTACAATCGCCATTGCGATGCTGAATGGGAAAATAATCGCCAACGTTTCGAATGAAAATGGAACGTCCGGAATTAAAAATGATGGCAAGGTTTGCGTTATCTTTCCTAAATCACCAACTGTTTCAACATGGACATTACCAATTAGGGACACTACTGTCAAAACGATAATAGCAATTAACGGTGCCGGTACTGCCTTAACATAACGAGGCAATATATATACAATTAATAATGTTATGGCTACAAAAAGATATGTCATATTGGAAATACCAATAAAATGAGGAACTTGTGCCATAAAGATCAGGATAGCAAGTGAGTTAACAAACCCGATCATAACCGCTCTCGGAATAAATTTCATCAGCTTGGCAATTTTAAATACCCCAAAAAGCACCTGGATAAAGCCTGTCAAAATAGTTGCTGCAAAAAGGTATTGCAACCCATAATCCCTTACTAATGGACCCATCAGCAATGCCATTGCTCCGGTTGCAGCGGAAATCATCGCAGGTCTTCCGCCTGTAAATGAGATAATTATCGCAATGCAGAAGGAGGCATACAGACCTACCATCGGGTCGACTCCTGCAA
>JAPSHL010000287.1 GCA_031179905.1 Bacillus sp. (in: firmicutes)
TTGGCTTTGGCTTATAAGGCAGCCTATATTTTTTATTCCAAATTTGCATGTTTCCCATACATTGTATTGGAATCAAGATTTCTTACTTCCATGTATTTCAGTATGACACTGTCTAATGTGAGCAGCATTAACTGTTCAAATAAGGAGCCCATCGGCTGAATTGTTTGGAAGTCACTGTTTGTTTTATCCTTTGGTGAGCCAGGCAGTTTAATCGATGCATCAGCAATTTTTCCGATCGTTGATTCTGGAAAAATCGTCACAACAATGACGTTACCACCTATACTTTTTGCCTTTTCAGCAATGGAAATGAGACCCTTTGTTTCTCCTGATCCAGTGCCGATAATCAATAAGTCGTCCTTTTCGAAGTTGGCAGTTACAGTTTCACCGACAACATATGCATCAATGCCCATATGCATCATTCTCATTGCAAAAGATTTCAGCATAAAACCAGAGCGGCCTGCTCCTGCAACAAAGACTTTTTTTGCCGACAAAATTGCTTCGACTAGGGATTCAGTCTGCTCTGTGGAAACAAGTGTGGAGGCTTCTTTTAGCTCTGCTAAAACAGCCTCCAAGTATCCGCTTGTGTTCATGGCAGTTACCCTTGAACGATTAATTCTTTAAACTTAGCAGCAGTTTCTTGTAAGTTATCTTGGCCTGTGATACCGCCGCCGACAATGATTAAATCAGGCTGTGCTGCAATAACCTCAGGAAGAGTTTCTAGCTTAATTCCGCCTGCAACAGCTGTTTTTGCGTTTTTCACGACACTTTTAATCGCTTTCAAGTCTTCAAAAGAGTTTTTGCCGACTGCTTGTAAATCATAACCAGTGTGCACGCAAATATAGTCAACACCGAACTCATCTAATTCCTGTGCACGTGCTTTAATGTCTTTTACTGCAATCATGTCTACAAGAATTTGTTTGTTTTGCTTTTTCGCTTCTGCGACAGCACCTTTAATGGATTCATCTTCAGCAACAGCAAGAATTGTTACGATGTCTGCTCCAGCAGCAGCCGCTTGGCTTACTTCGTAGCCAGCAGCGTCCATAATTTTTAAGTCAGCAAGAACTGTCACGTTCGGAAATGCTTCTTTTAATTCTTTAACAGCGCGAAGGCCTTCATTTATAACAACCGGTGTACCGATTTCGACAACATCAACGTGATCTGCTACTTGAGATACAACTTCAATCGCTTGCGGGATATTAACTAAATCTAATGCTAATTGTAATTTCATTATATACACTCCTTTTTTTTATGGCTTTTTATATTTACCCAAAAAAGCCACCTTGATTCCTTTTCTTGTACAATGTTGATTATACGGCTTATAATTTTAATACGTAAGTACGCACTTTATTTATATATAGTGCCTAAAAGTATACTAAGTATGGGAAAAGGAATGGAGGAGTGTCTATGAGCCGCATGGAAGATAAGGTCTTCAATTGTGAGAAAGAGCTGACGTTAGGTATTATTGGCGGTAAATGGAAAATGCTGATTTTATGGCATCTTGGCAAAGAGGGGACGAAAAGATTTGGTGAATTGAAGGCATTGATGCCGGGAATCACACAAAGAATGCTCGTAAACCAGCTTCGTGAATTGGAAGAAGATCTTATTGTAAAGAGAGTCGTTTATCCAGTCGTACCGCCAAAGGTTGAGTATTCCCTTACAAAAGAAGGGGAAAGCCTAATGCCTATCCTTGACAGCATGTACAATTGGGGTAAAAATTATATAGAAACAGTTCTGGACAGTCCGCCTGAAATCAGGGAAATAAATACAAACTAATTTTCATAAAAAAGGGTGCATCTAATGGAGATGCACCCTTCGTTGTTATTTACGCCTGGTCACGACAGCAATCGTACAGCGGGAAATGGAAATAAGTTTCCCTTCTTCATCCTGAATTTCTATTCCATAGACCATGCTGCTTTTTCCTTGATGAGTTACAGTTGCAATAGCTGTCACGATTCCGTCTTTTTTTGAGCGGATGTGATTTGCATTAATTTCTTGTCCAAAAACAGCCTGTGTTTCCAAGTCGACAAGACTTGCAGCTCCTAAGCTTGCGACAGTTTCCGCCAATGCGACAGATGCGCCGCCATGCAAGTAGCCGAAAGGCTGTCTAGTTCTTTCATCAACAGGCATTGTGGCAATGCATGTACCATCTTTTTTCACTTCTGTTATTTCGATTCCAAGTCTTTCCATTAGTGTATTTTTATTATTGAATTTCATCTTCTTAAACCCCTTCATTTTGCTGTCATTATAGCATAGCCTCGCTGGATTGAGAAAAAATAAAAGAATGTATAGAAACTGATTGACATAAAAACAATGAGAAAGTTAAAATGTTTAATAGTTAAGACGTTGAACTAATATAAGGGGGGTGTCTGTAATCAGCAGCAAAAAAATAAAAGATGTTGTCGATAGGTATGTGGACATTAATTTTTCTGTGAACCGGAAATTGGATAATCTAATCAGAATGGAAATAGGTGATGTTCTGACTTGTGAGCAGCATTATACAATGCGCCATATTAATCAAGTAAAGGTTTGTACCTCTTCAGAGCTGGCCACAGTGTTTGGTGTCAATAAAAGTGCAATTACATCGATTATCAACAGGCTTTTTGAAAAAGAATGGATTGAACGCACAAGGGATGAAAAAGACCGGAGAGTCATTTATTTGTCATTGACGGATAAAGGCTATAACGTTTTTGCGAAAATGGAGGAAAGAATTCATCGCTTAGTAGACAGTCTCATTAATAAATTTGACGATCAAGAAATCACAAGCTTCCTGGCAACCTTTGAAAAGCTAGATAGATTAATAGAAGAAAATAAAGATACGAAGTTGGAGGTTGAAGAGTGAATAGTATTCTTAAAGGAAAGTGGATAGTTCTTGTTCTGTGGATAGCAGCTATTGTAGGTCTGTTTTTGGTAGCTCCTAATATGGGAGATCTCGTTAGAGAAAAAGGACAGGTAAGTGTTCCAGATACTTTTTCCTCTGCAAAAGCAACTGAAATCATGGACGAAATCCAAAGCCAAAAGAATCAAGGCGATCAATCGTCCGTAGCACTTGTTTTTCACAGCAGCAAGAAACTGACTGACGAGGAAAAAGAAGAAGCTGAAAATGCAGTGAAAAAGCTGGCGGCAGATAAAGAGAAACTCGGCATCACAGAAATCCTTTCATCCTTCACAGATGACAGCCTTAAAGATCAGCTTGTTTCCGATGACGGTAAAACAATTCTAGCTTCCTTAAAGGTCAGTTGGAATGACAGAGAAGCGGAAGAAGTCAGTAATGCATTATATGACGAATTAGAAGAATTTAAGGTTGATCACTATTATACGAGCAATTGGATGATTGACCAAGATTTGACGACAAGCTCAGAAGAAGGCTTGAAAAAGACAGAAGGTATCACAGTCGTATTCATACTTGCCGTTCTTTTAATTGTATTCCGTTCTGTTATAGCACCATTTATACCGCTGGTGACAGTCGGATTGAGCTACTTGGCTTCTCAGTCAATCGTTTCCATTCTGGTCGATAAATTTGATTTCCCTATTTCCAATTACACGCAAATCTTCCTTGTTGCTGTCCTGTTTGGAATAGGAACGGACTACTGTATTTTATTATTAAGCAGATTTAAAGAAGAGATGATGCATCGGGAGAGTGTAGCTGAATCAATTGTTGAGACATACCGCAATGCCGGAAGAACGGTTCTTTTCAGCGGAATTGCAGTTATGATTGGGTTTGCTGCTATCGGGTTCTCTCAATTTAAGCTATATCAATCAGCTTCAGCAGTAGCTGTCGGTGTAGCGTTATTATTAGTGGCTTTATTTACAGTCGTTCCTGCTATTATGGTACTGCTCGGGAAGAAAATCTTCTGGCCGTCTAAAGGCAGTGCAGAGCATGGAGACAGTAAGATTTGGGCGATTGCCGGCCGCTTCTCAATAAAGCGTCCTCTAATTGCACTTGCGATTGTTGCGGCAATCACTGTTCCATTCCTTGTTACGTATGATGGGACACTATCGTTTAATTCACTGGATGAAATTGGGGATGATGCACCCTCAATCAAAGCTTTCAATGCGATTGCTGACAGCTTTGGCCCAGGTGAATCAATGACAACCACGATTACAATTAAAAATGATGAAGAAATGGACTCAATTGAATATTTAGGATTAGCAGAAAACATCAGCAAAGAATTAGAGAAAGTAGACCTTGTTAAAGATATCCGCTCTGTTACAAGACCTACAGGAGAACCAATTGAAGATCTTTATATTTCCAAGC
>JAPSHL010000065.1 GCA_031179905.1 Bacillus sp. (in: firmicutes)
GTCACCTCTAATGTAACGCCTGATGGATTCATTCCTACTTCACCCCTATGAAAAAAGGGCCTTCGTTTAACCGAAAGCCCTTTTCTTAAGATTATTATTGTACCTTCATTGCCAAGTCTCCTGTTTTTGCCCAACCGACTCTTAAGATAGCGTAGTATAAAGGTAGTGTGATGGCGATTGGAAGAACTACGCCTAGTGCCATATAAATTAAGAATCCTGTTGCCCCTTGTGTTGCCAAAATGCTGATTGGAGCAATCAAGGAGTTTAATCCAAGACCAGCTAATTCATAGGTTGCCGTGAAACCAAAACCTAATGTTGCAATTGGTGCACAAATGACTGCTGCAACAAATGGCGGAATGATTAACAGCGGGTTTTTCACAATGTTTGGAAACTGTACTTTTGGCGTAATGATCGATTGTGCCAAGAAGCCGCCCATGTCGTTTTGACGAAGAGACATTGCTGTAAAACCAACAAATTGAACTGTACAGCCAATTAATGCTGCTGCACTTGAAACTGGGTCCATCTGCAAGGCAATTGCCAGTGCTGCAGAGGAAGCAGGTGTCATTAACAAAATGCTCCAAACTAATGAAATAACCATTGATGCAACTAACGGTGAACCTTGTACAGAAGAAGTAATTTCAGCACTGATCCATTCTAATAACGGTGTTGTAACATAAGCCAGCCCGACACCAGCAAATCCACCGACAAGAATAGCACCTGCCGGAATAGCAATCATATCTAAAATAGTTTTACCTACGATTTTCTTACCAACAATTGTTGCAATTACGGCCGCTAGTACGGCACTGATTGGCTGACCGGTAACAAGTACCATGCCTGCATCTGTTACATGCATAGCATTGCCCCCAATTGTACTACAGACCATCGCACTAAAAATAATTAATGTATTCCCGCCTAGCTGATAGGCAATTCCCGCACCAAAAGCTGGAGCCAACAGTACTTTTGCTACAGATCCAATATGGGTAAGAGTATCCCATCCCAATGCTTTTCCTATAGATTCTAACAGCAAGCCTAATCCTAACGTAACCAGTACTGCGTTGGACATTCCTGCTGATGCTTTATATAAACCATCCATAAAAGTTTTCTTATTCATCTCTATCTTCTCCCTTGTCCTATTTTTCTCCAATAAAAAAGCCTGTCCGCAAAAAATCGGATAGGCACCATTCGTACATCACGTTTAGCGCCCTTGTTTGATACAACAAAAACTGGACTAAACGATTTCCCTATTAATTGTAATTCAGGGGTTCATTTAATCCTACGTGCTGAGTATGAGAATAATAATGAGTGATGTAGTGAAGATTGTATTTGCTTTCATGATATTCTCCTCCTAAAACAAGTTATTGTGAAGTAATAATATCACCAATATTCTGAATATGTAAATAATTATTTTATTTCAGAAAATCGTAAAGCGCTCTCATTTTTAAACAACATGGAAGGTTTTCTACTGATTTTTTTCTATATTGGTTGTTATTTAAGTATTTTTTTAACTTTACGCAGGTATAATTGTTTATTTTTTTGACATTTGCAGTTTTTTGCAAAATAAAAAAGAATAGGGGATAGCCCTATTCTTACTATGCAATATCAGTATTCTTCGTTTCTTTGCCAAAAAAGAAAACGGAAGCTGCTCCTACAAGGACTGCGATACAGAAAATCGTGAAAATACCGGAAATTGCTATATCCTGAGCAACAAGATAAGGCACTAGCAATGGGCCGAGTACTCCTCCAATTCGACCGAAGGATGCGGCCATTCCCGCTCCTGTTCCACGAACATTTGTCTTATATTGCTCTGGTGTGTAGGCATATAATGCTCCCCAAGCCCCGAGATTAAAGAAGGAAAGCAATATTCCGGAAGTCATCAGCAAGGCAGTGCTATCTGCTGTTCCGAACATATAGGCACTGATTGCTGTTCCGATAAGGAACACAACAAGTACAAATTTTCTGCCAACCTTTTCAATTAAGTATGCGGCAAGCGCGTATCCTGGAAGCTGTGCTAATGTCATGATTAACACATATTCGAAGCTTTTAATCAAGCTGAAGCCTTTCAGCACCATCACACTTGGAAGCCAGAGAAACATCCCATAATAGGAGAAGACCACACAAAACCAAAGAACCCACAGCATTGCAGTATTTTTGGCATTTTCTTTTGACCAGACAGTCTTTATGCTCTCCCAAGCTGTCAGTCTTTTCGTTTGTTCGACTTTCAAGTACTTTGGTGAATCAGGCAGCTTCAATCTTAAATATAAGGCATAAATTGCTGGCAAAACACTGATCAGAAGGGCAATCCTCCAGCCATTGTCAAAGTTAGGAATAATGAAATAGGAGATGACTGCTGCGATAAGCCAGCCAAATGCCCAAAAGCTTTCCAGCAGAACAACTACTCGCCCCCGTTTTTCATTAGGCACACTTTCTGAAACAAGTGTCGATGCCACTGGGAGTTCTCCCCCAAGCCCCATTCCAATTAAAAAACGCAGAACTAAGAACATCCAAAGTGAGGTTGTAAATGCAGATATTCCGCTGCCGATTGAGAACAGCAATAGCGTTATGATAAAGACATTTTTTCTGCCGACTCTATCTGCCATAATGCCAAACAAGAAGGCACCCACTGCCATTCCAATGGAGTTAATGCTCCCAATCCAGCCCATCTCTTTAACCGACAAGCCCCAATCTACTTGAAGGGCAGCAATGATGAACGATAACATGCCGACATCCATTGCATCGAACAGCCAGCCAAGCCCTGCTATCCCCAGCAGCTTTTTATTTGATATTTCTTTTTTCATACAATCCTCCTATTTCTTTTCAATAGTTTTTCCATCTATAAACAATTTATGATAACCAACTATTATATTAACACGTGTCTTGACACTAATCATTACATTTTTATAGACTAACACATAAAATAGTTTCTTAATATCAGAATATTTAAGCAAAAAAGGTAAAAAACGCAATGAAAGCGGATTATTTCTTCAATAAGAACAAACCTATTACTCTATGCAAAACAGTGTAAAATTTTCCAAAAAAAATTGATGTTTTCCTCTTTACTTTCTAATAAATAAGCATAAAATGGTTCTTATATTTGCCAATTGCCAATAACTTTAAATGTAAAGGGGATATAAAGTTTGAACGTTACATCTAATAAAATGCAGGAACAGACACTTTTTAACATTTCTTGGCCTCTGTTTATCGAACTTGCATTGCATATGGGTATGGGGGTTATCGCTACACTTATGCTCAGCCATTATTCAGACAATGCAGCTTCAGGGGTCGGAGTGGCTAACCAGTTACTTGGGATATTCATCCTCGTTTTCAACGTCACTTCCATCGCAGCCATGATTTTAATCGGGCAAAGACTAGGAGCTAATCAATTAAGTCAGGCAAGACAATTCGCCAGATCAGCAGTCGGTCTCAACGTCTGGTTCGGAGTGATTGTTGCCATCCTCGTTTTAGTCTTCGGTGAGCCTTTGTTACGATTATTTGATATACAAGGAGAAGTTTTAAATTACGGGCTTATTTTTATCCGCATATGTGGTGCTTCCCTCTTCTTAGAATCTCTTTCACTAGCACTAAGCGCAGTATTGCGCAGCCACGGTTTTACAAAAGAATCAATGATTGTCAGTATTATGATGAATGTCATCAGTGTTATAGGATATGCAATGAGCATATTTGGATTATTCGGTTTGCCAATTACAGGAGTAGTTGGTGTGTCATGGACGATTGTAATTGCACGGGCCTTTGCCGTTTTGGTTTTACTCTATATCGTTTACCGCAGAATCGCATTGACATTTAAAGTACAGGATATAATTAAAGTCAATAAACAGGATGTTAGAGAAATGCTCTATATCGGTATTCCTTCCGCAGGTGAAAACTTGTCTTATCAGTTTTCACAGTTAGTAATTACAGCTATTGTTGCATCTTTAGGAGATGCTTCCTTGGCAGCAAGAGTGTATATATCCAATATTTCCATGCTTTGTTACTTGTTCACTGTCGCTATTGCAGAAGGAACACAGCTCCTTGTGGCAAGATATATTGGCGGAAAGCAATATGATCGTGCATTGAAACGGGGTATTAAAACATTAAGAATTGCTATGGTAGCGTCCCTTACAGCCGCTGTTGCTATGGCAATGATTGGTTCGCCGATTTTAGAGCTGTTTACAGATGATTATCAGATTATAGCTATTGGTCTTCCAATCTTATGGGCTGTTGTATTTACCGAGCCGGGAAGAGCAATGAATATTGTACTTATGAGCTCCTTAAAGTCTGCCGGAGACGTCCGTTTCCCTGTCATCATCGGCATGGTTTCTATGTGGGGAATTGCCGTTACGTTAAGCTATACTCTTGGTATTACATTCGGCTTAGGATTACTCGGCGTTTGGCTTGCCCAAGGTATGGATGAGTGGTTCAGAGGAATCTTCGCCTGCAAACGCTGGCTGTCGAAACCATGGGAGCGAGTTCGTGTCAAAAACACTGTAAAAGGTCACGTATAAGAAAAAAACCGCTTTCCACGGAGGAAGCGGTGTTTTTCTTTGCGCTTATCAGGCTGCCTTCTGTTTGTTTATAAACGGCAGTCTTCTCGTTAATGATGGCATATAAATAACGAGGAGAATGGATCGGAACAGACTAAAAACAATGAAGGACAGCCATAATCCGTGATTACCCCAGAATAGCGTTGCTGGAAAGAGAATCGCTAAAAATACTGCGACAGATACAAGCATACTGTTTCTCACTAGTCCAGCTTCTGAAGCACCTGCAAAAATCCCATAAAAGACTAAACCAATGCTTGAGGTAAGAGGGAACAGCACGAGCCATACATCATACTGCTTCGCTATTGCAACGACCTCCTCTACAACTGTAAACAGTGGAATGACCGCATCCTTGCTCAGCAAAAATATTAGACTGATTGCAGCAGAAAATGCAAAAGACCAGAAATATGATTTCTTGACTGTAGCTTCATAAAGACTGCTGTTCTTTTGCCCTACTGCTTTTCCTGTCAAGATACTGGCAGCATTGGCAAGGCCATCATAAAAATAAGCCATGATATAATGGATTTGGATAAGGATGGCATTAGCGGCTAGTATCTCTTCCCCATATACAGCACCTTTCGCTGTAAATGTATTGAATACTGCCAGCAGACAAACAGTCCTGATAAACAAATCACGATTGACTGACATCATCCTCTTTAACGGTTCCCGGTCATAAAGATGGCCGAGCAATTCCTCCATGTTCATGCTGACTTTAATTTTACCGCTGCGAATTAACAGAATGATGCCGAAGATGAAAGCGAAGACTTCTGCACACAATGCTGCAATGGCAACACCTGCAACCCCAAAATTAAAAAATAATACAAGCACAACAGCCAATAGTATATTAAGGATGTTCATCAGCACTTGAATCAGCACCGTAGCCTTAATTTGCTCCATCCCTAACAGCCAGCCTAAAACAGCATAGTTCATTAGTGCAAAAGGTGCTGCCCAAATTCTGATATGGAAGTATATGGAGCTTACTTCTTTCACATTCCCCTGAACTCCTAAAAAGGCAATGGAATACTTAAAAACAGGTTCTTGAAGTATTATAATCGCTGCACCGACAACAAGAGCAATGCAAACAGGCCGAAAAAAAGCCATTGAACTTTGCACATCATTCTCTGCACCTAGTGCTTGAGAGGCAAACCCTGATGTACTGACCCTCAAAAAGCCAAAAAGCCAGTAAATCGAGTTAAAAATAACTGTGCCAACCGCTACCCCACCAATATATGCTGGATCTGGAAGCTGCCCAACGACGGCTGTATCAACAGCACCAAGCAACGGAACAGTTATCGTGGCAAAGATTAATGGCAATGCCAGTGATAAAAAATAACGATGTGTCACAACACTGCTCCCCCTTCATCCTCTTTTTCCAATATTCTATCATTCTAGTTTTTTCTATTGAAATCTTTTTCCAATCCATGACAGAATAATCAAAAAACTGATAAACTATTGATAGTCTAAATAATTAGGAGAGATGAACATGTTTAAAGTAGCAATTATCGGTTTAGGAGCAATTGGACAGCGGCTTATCAAAAGCTTCACAGAGCATCCAGATATGGAAATTACAGCTGTTTGTGATTCGTTAGAGGACCTGCTAAACAGCACTGTTAAAGAAATTGGAAATATAAAAGGGTTTAGTGATTATAACGAAATGCTTAAAAACGTAGATATAGACTTAGTGTATGTCGCAGTTCCTCCTAAATTCCATCACCAAATCGTTTCAGATTGTATACGTGAGCACAAGCATGTCCTTTGTGAAAAACCATTGGCTAATTCATTGGAAGAAGCGGAAGCCTTATATAAACAAGCTAAAGAAAAGGGTATTGTCCATGCAATGAACTTTCCCCTTAATTACAGTGCTGGCAATGCTACCTTTGCTTCTTACATTAAAGATGGCTATATTGGTAAGCTGCGCCGCCTAGAGCTTAAAATGCATTTCCCTCAATGGCCGCGGGCATGGCAGCAAAATAATTGGGTTGGAAGCAGAGAACAAGGGGGATTTGTGCTGGAGGTTGGCGTCCACTGGATTCAGCAAATCCAAAAGATTTTCGGACCTGTCCAGTTGGTCCATCGCAATGTTACCTTTCCTAAAGACCAAAATCTTTCAGAAAACAGCATACTTGCGGTTCTCGAGCTGACCGACGGAACACCTCTATTTATCGATGGGATGAGCCAAACAGCAGGAAAAGAGGAAGTGAAATTTACTGCTTATGGCACAGAAGGAACGCTCGCACTGCATAATTGGTCAGAGCTTTATGGAGCGAAGCTTGGCAATGACTTCGTAAAACTCGAGGAAAACACACCAGTTTCTTCTTTAATGAATGAATTAGCAAATGCTCTTCATAATAAGGATGCGGATTTACCAGACTTTTTTGATGGGTATCTAGCCCAAGTTGTTCTCGAAAGTTTGCGAAAATAAAGCAGCAAAAAAAAGCAGCTGAAGTTCAGCTGCTTTTTGTTATTTATGCTCTGAATTTTTTCAAAGAAACTTTGCCCATATTTGCTTTTGCAAAGATGATTGTCAGTACAAATGGAACGACGATTGCAACAACCATTGCGATTGCAAATGCAACCATATGCTGCGGCTGGATTGACAGGATACCAGGAAGTCCGCCGACACCGATGGAATTCGCCATAACATGTGAACCAACTGAAATCACACCTGCAATCATGGAACCAATCATGGCTGCCAGGAATGGGAATCCATACTTTAAGTTAATACCGAACATTGCCGGTTCTGTAACTCCTAAATAACAGGAGATGGTTGCTGGAATAGATACCTGTTTCTCTCTTTCATCTTTACGGTTGATATAAATCATTGCCAATACTGCAGAACCTTGCGCAATATTAGATAAAGCAATCATCGGCCATAGGTTTGTACCGTTGAATTCGCTCATCAGCTGCAAGTCAATAGCATTTGTCATATGATGCAAGCCAGTAATAACAAGCGGTGCATAAGCAAAGCCAAATACCGCTGCAAACAACCAGCCTAATGAAGAGGTTAATCCAGAATATACAACATCAGATATGAATGAACCGATTTGCCAGCCGATTGGGCCCAATACAGTATGAGCAATAAGAACTGTCGGTACTAAAGCTAAGAATGGAACAACTATCATGCTGATTGCATTTGGTATGACTTTACGTAAACGCAGCTCCAGGAAGGAGAATAAAAGTCCTGCAAAAATGGCAGGAAGGACTTGTGCCTGATAGCCAATCTTATCAATATGTGCAAACCCAAAATCCCAAAACGGAATTTCTTGTGTACTTGCAACTGCGTAAGCATTAAGCAACTGTGGTGAAACTAGTGTAATACCCAGTACAATTCCCAAGATTTGCGTTGCTCCCATTTTCCGGGTAACTGCCCACGTAATACCAACCGGTAGGAAATGGAAGATAGCTTCACCAATTAACCAAAGGAAATCGTTTGTTCCTGCCCAAAATTGGGAAACCTCCACTAATGTTTTCGTACCGTCTTCAATCATTTTGATTTCACCGATGATGTTTCGGAAACCAAGAATCAAACCACCAACTACGATAGCTGGAATTAATGGTGTAAAGATATCTGCCAAATGAGCAATCATTCTTTGCAGAAAGTTCATATTTTGCTTTGCTGCTTGCTTCGCGTCATCCTTTGACGTATCGCTCACACCAGCAATGCTGATAAAATCATTGTAAAAGGAAGATACTTCATTCCCAATAATAACCTGGAATTGTCCAGCTTGAGTAAAAGTACCTTTAACTAAGCCGATTTCCTCCACTTTTTTAACATCTGCCTTTGAAGGCTCTTTCAATACAAATCTCATTCTTGTTGCACAATGAGTAACAACAGAAATGTTATCGCTTCCACCGACATATTCAAGGAGCTGTTTCGCTGGTTCTGTATACTTGCTCATAGTTCATCCTCCTTTTTTCCGTAAACAAAAGTTGTTTCTATCTATACTAATATGATTGCGATTACATAAACATGTATATACAAGTAAACTGTTTACGCTTTCAATTATATGTTGTATATACATGTTGTGTCAATTCTTTTTTCATTAGATTTTATTTCCATTTTTATAATAAAAAACGGTAGAATATTCCTTAATATACCCCTAAAAGGAAAGACTAAATTTGATATTCAGTTATTCTAAAAAATTTTAAAAGGGTAAAAGAACAAGATGTTCTTTTACCCTTTGTTTTAGAAAACAATAATTAAAAAAACAATACCAACAAGCATACTGACATACAGATAATCTTTGCTTGTAACTAGCGTTGTTTTGTAATAGCTTCTGTCCCTGTCCCCTGTAAAGCCTCTTACTTCCATTGCAAGCGCCATCCGTTCTGACTTTCGGACAGCATTCGTAAGAAGTGGAATTGCATATCTTTTAAAGGCTTGCCAGGTGCCATCATGCCTGCAGCCTCTGACTCGGTGAGCCTCCTTTAAGTGAACAAGTTCAGTCTGGAACATAGGAATACAGCGAAAGCCAGCCATAAATCCATACGCCCATTTCGGTGGGACTTTTAGCTGATGTATAAGACTCATCATAAACAAATGAAGATTTGTGGTAGAGGTAAAAAGCAAACCTATTGTCACAAATGCAAGCATTCTTAATGCGATGGCAAGACCATTGCTTGCACTTTCCTCTGTTATCCGAAACCACGCCCATTGCCATATTTCATTCTCACCTTTTCCAAATGCTGCAAGCATCCAAAAGGTAAGTACAAAAAAAACAAAGTAAGGAGTCATTACTTTCATTAAATACTTGATTGTCCAGCCCCCAAATACAATGCCTAAGGATAGGAATGCTATCCATATTATCAATGTTTTACTCGGATTGCTTATTAACATAAGCATAAACATCACCGCAATATGAGCTATCAGCTTTACACTTGGATTAATATGAGACAGATAAGACTGATTGCCCTCCATTGAGAAATTCCTCCTTTGCTGCCTGCTTGTAGACATAATGCAAAGGCGGGATGATTGCTGTATGTTCCAACAACTGTGAATTTGAAAATAAAGAGAAAGGTTTACCGTCATATATAAGACTACTTTCCTTTAAGAGCAATACTCTGTCAGAATACTGGTCAACGATATTCATGTCATGTGTGGCCATCACAATCGTCGTTCCTTGCTCCTGCCTGTTCTTCAGCATTCTTAACAGCTTTTCTGACGTTTTTTTGTCCTGTCCAAAGGTAGGTTCATCAAGAAAAAGGATATCTTGATCAAGCAGGAGCATTGTTGCGACACTTAACCGTCTTTTTTGGCCAAAGCTTAAGTTAAATGGATTATAATCTTTATGCTTTAAAAGGCCAAATTCCTTGAGAAGTGCCAAAGTTTTGGCCTCAATAATCTCTTTTTTCCAGTTCTGCTGTTCTCCTGAAAGTGCGATTTCCTCATAAACAGTCTGTGTGATGAACTGCCACTCAGGATTTTGAAAAACAAAGCCGATATGCTCATACAGCTGACTGTCTTTCCAAGTTTTTAATTCCCGCTCTTTAAAAATGATATTGCCTTTGCTTCTTTTTTTAAGATTTGCCAACACCTTCAACAGGCTGCTTTTCCCACTTCCATTTTTTCCAATAATTGAAATCCATTCCCCTTTTCCAAAACGGAAGTTTAGATTATTAAAAGCTTCCTTTTTCTCATAGGAAACAGAAAGATCCTGCACCTCCAAAAGGGAATCAAGCCCGTCTTGGACTGTGCTCTCTTTGTTTGCTTTCCTTTGCAGATACTTATCCCTTAATTGAGTGCTTAATGGATGGCGATTGTCACTAATTATTTCATCCCACTCAACTGGGTAAATCTCTGGTCTCCATATTCCAGCTTCTTCTATTTCACTTTGATAGTTGCTCAGAATGCTTTTAGGATGACCATCGCCAATTATCCTGCCATCCTTATTTAACAGAATGATCCGGTCAGCCCACTCAATGCAGCCATCCAAAACATGCTCGACAATAATTAATGTCTGCTTTTTCCGTTCCGATATTTGCTTTAGTAATCTGAATATCTCTCTTCTGCTCAGCGGATCCAGCTGTGCAGTAGGTTCATCTAAAAACAGCACTTCTGGTTTCAGCGCCAAAATACAGGCTAAGGCAAGACGCTGCTTCATCCCTCCTGATAAAGCATCAATCCTTGTATCAAGTTCAACCTCAAGCCCGACTAAATCCAGCAGCTCTTTAATTTTAGCGGTCATTTGTTCCTTTGGAACCTTCTTATTTTCGAGACTAAAGGCTATTTCATCATCTACATGCTGCATACAAAACTGAGTGTCAGGATCTTGGAACAAAATCCCAACACTTTGCTTTCTGTTTGCTTCCCCCTTCACTATTGCTTCCATATGCTCTGGAATAATACCTGCGAGGACAGCAAGCAATGTGGACTTGCCGCTCCCACTAGGTCCAAGAATCAGGACAGTTTCACCAGGGTGGAACTGTAAGGTAATATCCTTAAGGACAGGATCAGTTTGACCGTAAAACTGGACAGACAAACTTTTACATCCTAACAATAAACTCATCATTATCATCCTTTGAAGCTTTTTGTTTATTGATGGAAAATTGGTCTAATGCACCAGTTGCAAATAAGCAATCGACTATAACTTTAGCAAGCAGTCCCCCTAGCAGCATGCCGCTAATGATTTGAATAATAAAAGTGAGCAGCAATGTTCCGGATGTATAGTACCCAAAGCCATTGGCAATGATGCTGTACAACATACTCCCTGCAGCTGCGAATGCGCCTGAGAGCATCAATACGGATACATGGTATTTTCTGTAGCGGAATACCGCAAAAGCCACCTCGGCACCAATTCCTTGAAATACACCAATTAACAATGCTGACAGACCAAAGTGGCTGCCAGTGAAAAGCTCAACGGCTGCTGCTGCAACTTCAGAAATCAAAGCTGCGCCAGGTTTTTGGATAATATAAGCTACAATCGGACTTGCTATCACCCATATTCCAAACATAAAGTTAGAACCAATGGGGCCGACTAGTGCAGAAATTGGCAAGTAAAGGCTAGACCATCCTAGGTATAAAACCCCGCACGCAACGGATAGGACAACCATCAGCACTACCTCTTTGATCTTCCAACTCATTTCGCTTTAACCTCCAGTTTTACAGGCCATTCCTCAATGGTATATGCCATATCCCAGAACTTATATTCCATATGGCAGCTTATCAAGAAATACTCTAGTAATTTTTGCTTTTTCTTCTCATTTAGACTTTCCGCTAATTCATCAAGACGTTTGCAAAAAGTACTTGTAATCCCCATCGAACCACCGCCGTAGAAGACAATCCAATCATAGAAGGGGTGGCTTGGGTCTGGTTTCACTTCTTCGAGGAGCCTCTTACCAATCTCTGCATATGTCCACGGACACGGCAGCAATACAGCGAGTATATCTGCAATCCCTCCTGTTTGGGCAACTGTCAGCATATGACGAATATAATGATGTGCGCTTGGAGATAGAGGGAAACCTTGCAGTTCCTCATAGGTAACTCCAGCCACTTCACAAAAATTATTGTGAGGATGAATTTCACTGTGCAGCACAAAGGAAATCTGCTCATTGAACATTTGCATATCCTCTCTGTTTTCACATTTAGAAATAGCTGTTCCATAAATTTGCATGAAAGAATTTAAGTACTCAAAATCCTGCTTTACATAATGGATAAGCTGTTCCTTTTTTAAGTTTCCTGTTGCGATTCCTCTTACAAAGGGGTGTTCAAAAATAGCCTCGAAAATCGGATCTGCTTCTTGACGTAATTGCTTTGAAAAACTCATCACTTTTCTCCTCCTTTTTTGTTTAATAGGAAAATAGAGTGACCAAACCATAAAAAAGGCCACTCCAAAAATGGAGTGGCCTATTATAGTCAATGAAAAATAACCTAATAGATACCGACTCCACTTTCCTACGCTAGTACGAACTAGATCAGGTTCAAAGGGTCCAAGAACTTCTTGTCTCAGCCTCGATTGGCTCCCCTAGTGGATTTTCCTATTAATTTACCTATACTTTACATAAACTGCTTAATGCTGTCAATGAAATATTCAAAAAAATCAGAACGTAAATTTGTCTTTCTCTAAAAAAAAGCATATAAAACGGTAATTAGGATAAAAATATAAATACTGTTACCGTTTTAATAGAAAGTGTGTTTAAATGTTACAAATAAGTGAACATCCATACACTAAGAAAGCGTTTTACATATTACGTTCACAAAACAGACATAAATATGTGAACTTCTTCACATTCTTTATACTATAATGAAAATGTAAATTAAATCTATTATTATTCCAGAGGAGCTGACAAAATATGACACCTTGGAACCAAGTTTACGATCCATTAAATAACTTATGGATCTCTGCCATCATTGCAGCAATACCGATTCTATTTTTCATCCTCATGTTGACTGTATTCAAATTAAAAGGATATATCGCAGGAGCATTGAGTATTATCGTTGCAGGAATTGTTGCTGTTCTCATATATAAAATGCCTTTTGTTTTAGCACTCATGTCAGCATTTTTCGGTGCGCTTGCAGGAATTTGGCCAGTCGCTTCCATCGTCTTTGCTGCTATCTTTCTTTACAAAATTACTGTAAAAACCGGAAAGTTTGCCATTATAGAAAATAGTATTTCGTTTATCACATCAGACCAGCGCTTACAGGTTTTAATTGTAGCCTTTTCATTTGGAGCCTTCTTAGAAGGGGCAGCTGGTTTTGGAGCACCTGTAGCGATAACTGCTGCGATTTTAGTAGGACTTGGCTTCAGTCCAATATATGCAGCAAGTCTTTGCTTGATTGCCAACATTGCTGGCGGTGCATACGGAGCGATGGGAATCCCTGTAACAGTTCCATCCCTGCTGACAGGACTGGATGGACTTTCAGTCGGGCGGTATACCGCCATCATCATTCCAATTCTTGCCGTAGTTGTCGCATTTCTGCTCGTTTTTATCATTGACGGCTTGAAAGGTATTAGACAAACATACCCGGCAGTGCTTGTATCTGGTCTGTCCTTTGCCATCACCCAAGCATTAGTTCTGTACTTTATCGGAGCAGAGTTAGCAAACATTTTCGCGGCAATTGTCAGCCTCGTTGCACTTGCTCTCTTTCTGCAAAAATGGCAACCTAAAGAGATTTATCGAGTTAATCAGAAGCAGAAAACAGATGGTACGGTGAAGTACTCATTATCTGTCATTGCATATGCTTGGCTGCCATTTATCTTTTTAACTATTATTGTCACTTTGTTCAACTTATCTATATTTAAAAACTTGTTTATATCAGGTGGACCATTGGAAAAATTAGTGCTACTTCTGCCGATTCCATTCCTGAATAATAATGTTATAAAACTTACACCAATTGTACCAGAAGCAACCCCATACGCAGCCGTGTTTAAACTGGATCTGTTTTCATCTACGACAACAGCGATTGTCATTACAGTCATTGTTGCCAGCATATTGTTTAAATGCCGGAAAAAACTGCTTGTGGAAACAATGAAAGAGACAGCAAAAGAGCTGTTAGCGCCTGTACTGACCATTTGCAGTGTACTTGGATTTGCCTATATATGCACATATTCTGGCATGTCTTCTACACTCGGTCTTGCCTTTGCATCAACAGGTCATATCTTCCCGTTATTTGCACCATTATTGGGTTGGCTAGGAGTGTTCCTTACAGGCTCTGTTGTCAACAGCGGTTCTTTATTTGCACCACTGCAAGCTGTCACAGCGACTCAGATTGGCATTGCACCAGAAACGATGGTTGCAGTCAATGTAATTGGCGGAACAATGGCCAAAATGATATCTCCACAATCGATTGCTGTAGCAGCAGCAGCGGTAGGGTTGGCAGGCAGAGACAGTGAATTGTTTAAAGTAACCATTAAGTACAGTCTTTGTTTACTTGTGTTAGTAGGATTAGTCAGCTGGATACTATTCTAAAATATAAATTACCTAAAGGAGAGAGTTACTTATGAAAAAACAAAATATCAATCGTGTCGTATTAATTGGAACTGGTGCTGTCGGATGCAGCTATGCTTATTCTTTCATCAATCAAGGAGTTGCCGAGGAGCTTGTGCTGATTGATGTCAATGAAAAAAGAGCCGAAGGAGAGGCAATGGATTTGAATCACGGAATTCCGTTTGCACCTAATCCAGTGAAAGTTTGGAGCGGTCAATATGCAGATTGCGGAAATGCAGATTTAGTTGTTATCACTGCAGGATTACCTCAAAAACCAGGTGAAACCCGTCTTGACCTCGTAGCTAAAAACACAGCTATATTCAAAACGATTGTTCGAAATGTAATGGACAGTGGCTTCGATGGGATTTTCCTTATTGCAACAAACCCTGTTGATATTCTGACATATGTAACATGGAAAGAATCTGGACTGCCTAAAGAAAGAGTAATTGGTTCTGGTACAACACTTGATACTGCAAGATTCCGCTACATGCTTGGTGAATATTTCCAAGTCGATACTAGAAATGTCCATGCAGCCATTATTGGAGAACATGGAGATACGGAATTGCCTGTTTGGAGCCGCACAACAATAGGTCTGGAGGAAGTTGAAACACTGATAGCAAAGAACAGCCAGTACAGCAAAAAGGATCTTGATGATATTTTCATCAATGTTCGAGACGCAGCCTACCATATTATTGAGAGAAAAGGCGCAACTTATTATGGGATTGGAATGTCTCTTGTCCGCATCACAAAAGCTATACTAGGAAATGAAAATTCTATCCTGCCAGTTTCTGTTTATCTGGATGGAGAGTACGGCCATAAAGATGTTTATATCGGTGCACTAGCTGTAATTAATGTGGATGGTATACGTGAAGTGGTCGAAATTCCGTTAAACACAGAGGAACAAAAGCAATTCAATCATTCTGTAAAGGTTTTGAAAGAAACAATGTCTACCGTAATATAACGATAAGAAGCTAGAATTCCCCTGATGTTTTTTGAGCATCAGGGGAATTATGTTTTATACTCCATAAATTTGAACATGCTAATGCTGTATCTGTATTTAGAAACCTTTTGTGAAAAGTTGGAAAAACCATTGTCTGTTTAACTTTATTCTGCTAATCTCTAGGAGAACAGTGCTTATAATAACTATCTATACTACGGAGGGACAACCAGTTGATTAAGCTCATTTTCATAAAAGTATTGGTTTTGTTCCTCCTTCTTATCTCCATCCTTTTTTTCTGCAGGAGAATTTTTACAAATAAGATTTTTAAGAAGCACAGGATCCA
>JAPSHL010000288.1 GCA_031179905.1 Bacillus sp. (in: firmicutes)
AACCAGAAAGAGATTCTTTTAAGGAAACTCTCTCTGGTTTTTTGTGTTTCAAACTTTACTGATTACTCTTATAGACCTATAAAAACTTTAAAATAATAGTAATAGGCTATCTTGAATAGGCTAAATAAATAATTTTTATAAATGTGACACTATGTCATCTTTTTAGGTTGACAAAGTGACACGGTGTCACATATAATGAATTTTGTTATCAGATGTGACACTGTGTCATGTATAGGAAGTAGGAGTTGTCTTATGCCCAAACAAACATTTTTCCATTTAGCAGCTGATAAGCAAGATACGTTGATACTTGCTGCAAAAGAGGAATTTTCTAGAGTTCCGCTACATGAGGCATCCATTGCCAATATTATTAAAAGCGCAGGTATTCCTAGGGGAAGTTTTTATCAGTATTTCGATGACAAAGAGGATTTATATTTTTATTTATTGAGTGAGATCTCCAAGAAAAATACAGAGAGATTCCTTGCTATATTAAAAGAGAACAACGGAGATTTGTTCGAAACCTTTATTGAATCTTTTCAATTTATGGTGAAGAATCATAAAGAAAACTTTTTTAAAAACGCCTTTTTGAATATGAACTACAAATTGGAGAACACATTAGCAAATAATGTATATGAAGAAAAGCAAAAAAGCCTTTTCTTAGATATTTCCCAATCGATAAACAAAAGCAACCTGAACCTTAAGGATGATAGTGAATTGCATCACATGGTAAGAGTTATGACAGCAGTTACTTTCCACAATATTGTTCAAATGTATGTGAAGGATTTAACAGTTGAAGAAGCGACTAATAGTTATCTGAAACAAATGGATCTCCTTAAAAGAGGATTCTGCAGGGGTGAAGCATAATGAAGAAACAGGTTGATTTAATCAATAGTCAATTAAAAAAGCTTGTCGAAAAACTTCAGAAGCAAAACATTCATGCACATATAATTAAACGTTCTGACATACTCCAATTAGCATGTGCAGATAATAAAGAAATAAATTAACTAACTAGGGTAAGGAGACAAAAACTTTATGGATTCCAGTTTACAACAAAAGAAACCTCCATATTTGATGATTGCCATTCTTTTTGTAGGTGCGTTTGTATCATTTTTGAACAACTCACTTTTGAATGTTGCATTGCCGTCAATCATGGTTGATTTAAAAATCGAGGATTATTCGACAGTACAGTGGCTGTCAACAGGCTATATGCTTGTCAGCGGTGTACTGATTCCAGCTTCAGCTTTCCTTTTAACTAGATTTTCTAACAGAAGCCTGTTTATCACGTCAATGGCCATCTTTACAGCAGGTACTGCATTGGCTGCATTTGCACCTAATTTTGGTACATTGCTTGCAGGCCGCATGATTCAGGCCGCAGGATCTTCCGTTATGGGTCCGCTGTTAATGAACATCATGCTTATCAGTTTCTCCCGTGAAAAACGCGGGGCCGCAATGGGGATTTTTGGATTAGTTATGATTACGGCTCCTGCAATCGGACCGACCTTATCCGGTTATATTGTTGAATATTATGACTGGAGACTGCTGTTTGAAATGATTCTTCCGCTTGCTGTTATCAGCTTGCTGCTGGCAGCTTGGAAGCTTGAAAATGTGATGAAACAAAATAAGAAAGCAACACTTGATTATACTTCGCTTGTATTATCTTCCATCGGTTTCGGCGGGTTGCTTTATGGGTTTAGTTCTGCAAGCTCCAACGGCTGGACAGATCCGGTTGTGTTAACAACATTAATTGCTGGTGCGATAGCATTGGCAGTATTCATCATCCGACAATTAAAAATGGAAGAGCCGCTGCTTGATTTGCGTGTATATAAATATCCAATGTTTGCATTAGGCTCTGTTATAGCAATTGTTAATGCTGTTGCAATGTTCTCGGGAATGATTTTGACACCAGCATATGTACAAAATGTCAGGGGGATATCACCGCTTGATTCTGGTTTAATGATGCTTCCAGGTGCGATTATCATGGGGATTATGTCGCCGATTACAGGTAGACTGTTTGATAAATTTGGTCCTCGTGTTCTCGCTGTTATAGGTCTTGCTATTACAGGTGTGTCCACATTTATGCTGGCACACTTGCAAATCGATTCTACACACGCTTATATCATTCTTGTATATACACTGCGTATGTTCGGTATGTCAATGGTAATGATGCCAATCATGACAAACGGCTTAAACCAATTGCCAACAAGATTAAACCCTCATGGAACGGCTGTTAATAATACAGCCCAACAGGTTTCAGGTTCTATTGGGACAGCTATTCTTGTTACAATAATGAATACAGTCACAAAAAACCAAGCTGAAAGCATGATGGCAGGAGTTGATCCTGCTTCTATGACAGAAGCTTCAGCTGCATTGCTTACACAAAAAGCATTACTAGAGGGAATACAATACTCCTTCTATGTAACACTTGTAATTAATGTTATTGCATTAATTCTTGCTCTGTTCGTCAAACGGGTTGATACAAGCCAAGAGGCAGTGAAAGAACTTGAAAAGCAAGGAACTACAAATAGAAAACCAGCAACAAACTAGCAGTAAAAAAGGAATGACTGGGTAAATGCCCGATCATTCCTTTTTTTGTAGTAAATTAATTACTGCTGCTCAATAAGATGCTTTGGGTAGTTTCCTACAAGATAGATAGCGCTGATAATTCGTTTATTAATCCATTTTCTGTTTTCTTCTGTGTTTAAGTGTTCAAACACATGCTGTCTGCCTTTTTCAGTCGTTACATAATGGTTTGGCAGGTTGTTTAAGCTGTATGCAATTATATCCATTTTGCACTTTTCACATTTACAAAAAAGCTGAAAGTCTGGACTAAGTAATAAATAGGTAACGAGAGATTCAACAATTTCTTCCATCACATTCAACAATTTTCTTTCCATATCTATTACCCCTTTTATCTTACTATATATTTATATCGGCAAATTTGTTAGATTGTTTAAAAACGGATCATTAATTATTCAGTTTTTATGGTACTTTATAATAAAATTAGTACTTTAAAAAGAGGAGATGGAAAAATGGCAAGTGAAGAGCTTTACCAGGAGTTCCTTTATGTAGCAAAGGTATTAAATGAAAACCTCGGTATTACCCCTGTTTTATATGGGTCATTAGGACTTGAGATAATTACTGGTCTAAAGTTTAAGCCCGAAGATATTGATATACTCGTACCTATAGCTTATATGGAGAAAGACTGGCCTCTATTAAAGCAAACGATGGAAGAGCTCTCTTATGAACTCACTGATTTACACGAGCATAAATTTAAGAAAAACGGATTTGAAATAGGGTACGCCTTTGAAGAAGACCTGCTTGATTTCGCGGGAGTCGCTTATAAGCTTTTAGCCGTGAAAGAGGAAAAAGGGGCAGTATTCAAGGTGCTATCTGTAAAAGAGTACATAGCTGTTTACCGAAAATCATCAAAAGACAGCTATAGGAAAACAAAAAACAATCATAAAGATTTGATGAAGCTGGCTATTCTTGAAAGTCTTTAAAACGTATGGACTAAATGGCGGCTTTTTTCATCTAACTCCAATAATTTTTCAGTAATGTTTAGTGAATCTACCTAAGCAAGACGCTTGCTGGGTGAATATCTTATTAGGGATTATAAAGAGGAGGTAATTATAGATGAATGAGATAGCTGCAAATTATGGATATAACCAAAACGATTTAAGAATAATTGGATTTGGAAGAAGGCCGTATGGATTTGGAAGAAGACCATTTTATCGTCCATGGGGCTTTCGTCCGTATGGATTTGGCGCGCCTTTCGCTGCAGGATTGTTAGGAGGTCTTGCTGCAGGAGCTCTTATTGGTGGCCCATTTTATGGAGGATATCCGTTTTATCAGCCATATCCATTTTATCCTTATTAATATAAAAAAACGCCCAGCCTCTAAGGCTTGGGCGTTTCATTTTAGCGGGAGTTCGGGAATACTCTTGTAATTGTCTCCACAAATTCATCATACAAACCGCTGATTGGTTTTCCATTCCTAATATCATTTGCATAATTAGTGAATCGATCAAAAAAATCCGGGTTTGCAGATACATACACATTATCAATTTCACTATCCGTATCTTTCACTCGGTCGGCAATATTATCTTCCAGCTTATTCGTTACTCCACCTTCTTGATTACCTTCAAGCTGTACAGCAACAAAGGCATTTTCTTCCGTCTTCATGACAACTGCACGTTTAACTTCTTTCATGTCTTTTACTTTTTCAGCTGCTTTATCAACTAC
>JAPSHL010000289.1 GCA_031179905.1 Bacillus sp. (in: firmicutes)
TGGATTTGAAAGCATTCTTGGGCCGGACTTATCCAATAAAATGTTTAACCATGCAAAGAAATTCGGTGCTGAATATGCATACGGAGACATTAAGGAAGTTGTCGACGGCAAAGAATACAAAACAGTTAAAGCAGGCTCAAAAGAATATAAAGCAAGATCGATTATTATTTCGACGGGTGCTGAATACAAAAAAGTCGGCGTTCCTGGTGAAAAAGAATTGGGAGGCCGCGGAGTTTCCTACTGTGCTGTTTGTGACGGTGCATTCTTTAAAGAGAAAAGACTGTTTGTTATTGGCGGAGGAGATTCAGCTGTAGAAGAAGGCGTCTACTTAACACGTTTCGCCTCAAAAGTTACAATCGTACATCGCCGCGATGAACTTAGAGCACAAAAAATCCTCCAAGACAGAGCGTTTCAAAACGATAAAGTTGACTTTATCTGGAATCACACTATTAAAGCAGTTAATGAGAAAGACGGTAAAGTTGGCAGTGTAACACTTGTGTCAACAGTTGACGGCGCAGAGCAGGAGTTGGAAGCAGACGGCGTGTTCATCTATATTGGAATGGTTCCTCTGTCTAAACCGTTTGAAAGCTTAGGTATTACGAACGAAAACGGTTATATTGAAACAAATGACCAGATGGAAACGAAAGTGCCTGGTATTTTTGCAGCAGGAGACATCCGTGAAAAAACACTTCGCCAAATCGTGACAGCTACAGGAGATGGCAGTATTGCTGCTCAAGCTGCACAACATTTTGTAGAAGAGCTTACTGAGTCTTTAAAACAAAAAGCGTAATGAAAAAGCTTTCAAAGTGTTACCCTCTTTTAATTGTCTTGTAACAGTAGTGAAATATAATTCGGGTAACATAATAATAGAAATTGACCCCCTTTTAAGATATATATTTTGATGCATAGGCGGAATGCCTATGCTTTTTTTTTGCCCGTTATTTCGTGAGCGATTTGGCCGAATTTATTTGGACAGGCATTTTATTGTGGGTGTATCACAATAATAGTATAATATAGGGACTAAGCAAAAGTTTCATTCTACATAGAGAAGACTGAATGTTTGAGGTGATGAAAGTGCAGCGTGTTACAAACTGCCTGTTACTGAAGGATAATAAGGTGCTCCTCCTGCAAAAGCCGAGAAGAGGCTGGTGGGTGGCTCCGGGCGGTAAAATGGAGCCAGGTGAGTCTGTAAGGGACTCATGCATCAGGGAATTCAGAGAGGAAACAGGTATTTATTTAAGAAATCCCAATATTAAAGGAATATTCACGTTCATCATTAAGGATGGCGATAAAATAACATCTGAATGGATGATGTTCACCTTTTTCTCCACAAATGCAGACGGAGTTCATGTGGATGAATCAGAAGAGGGAAAAATAGTTTGGCATGATATTGAAAATATTAAAAATCTGCCGATGGCAGAAGGGGACTATCACATCTTGGATTATATGATTCATGGTAATGGAATCATATATGGAACCTTCACATATACACCTGATTTTGAACTAATCAGCTACCGGTTGGATCCAAGCTGAAAAAATAAAGGGGGAATGAGCATGGGTGCAAGTGTGAACGAGCCACAAGTTGTCATTATTACAGGTATGTCTGGAGCTGGTAAAACAGTTGTTATACAAAGCTTCGAAGACTTAGGGTTTTTCTGTGTAGACAACTTGCCGCCTACTCTTTTGCCAAAGTTTCTTGAACTTATGAAGGAATCAGAGAATAAGATGAATAAGGTTGCCCTTGTGATGGACTTACGAGGCAGGGAGTTTTTTGACAATTTATTTAGTGCATTAGATGATTTGGCAAAATCATGGGTAGTGCCGAAAGTGCTCTTTCTGGATGCAGATGACAGCACTTTGGTCAGAAGGTATAAGGAAACAAGAAGATCGCATCCTCTTGCTCCTTCAGGTCTTCCCCTTGAAGGAATACAAATGGAGCGGGAATTGCTTGAAGAGCTTAAAGGAAGAGCACAAATTATTTACAATACATCCAAAAGCTCTCCGAGAGAATTGCGAGAAAAGATATTAACAGAGTTTTCAGCGAACAAAGAGAGTATCTTCATGGTGAATGTCATGAGCTTCGGCTTTAAGCACGGCATCCCGATTGATGCTGATTTAGTATTTGACGTTCGTTTCTTACCAAACCCTCATTACGTTGAGCATATGAGACCAAAAACAGGATTGGATGCTGATGTGTCCAGCTATGTATTGAAATGGACAGAGACTGGCCAATTTCTTGAAAAAGTAATTGATCTTCTAACCTTTATGCTGCCGCAGTATAAAAGGGAAGGGAAGTCCCAGCTTATTGTTGCGATTGGCTGCACCGGCGGACAGCATCGTTCTGTTGCCTTATCGGAATATATAGGCCATCATTTCGAAGGTGATTATCATGTCGAAATAACTCATCGTGACATGGAGAGGAGAAAGGACCAAAAAGCATGAACGAAGTGGAGCATCCGAGAATTGTGATTATCGGCGGCGGCACCGGCTTGTCTGTCCTTGTAAGAGGATTAAAGAAGTATCCTTTGGACATTACAGCCATTGTCACTGTTGCAGATGATGGAGGAAGTTCGGGGCGGCTAAGGGATGATCTAGATATTCCTGCACCAGGTGATATCAGGAATGTGCTGGCTGCATTATCAGATGTGGAGCCGCTGGTGGAGGAAATGTTTCAACACCGCTTTTCGAACAGCAAGGATTTGAATGGACACTCTTTAGGGAACTTGATTATTGCAGCGATGACATCCATTACAGGAAACTTCACCTATGCCATTCAGGAAATGAGCAAAGTGCTTAATGTCCGCGGAAAGGTATTGCCTGCTACAAGCCACAGCGTCGTTTTGAATGCAAGGATGGAAGACGGTTCTATTGTTACAGGCGAGTCAAGAATTCCAGAGAGCGGAAAGAAAATAAAAGAGGTGTTTTTAACACCGGAACATGCTACGCCGCTGCCAGAAGCAATTCAGGCGATCCGTCATGCTGACTTGATTGTTATTGGACCAGGAAGCCTTTATACGAGCATCCTTCCAAATCTTGTTGTGCCTGAAATAAGCAGGGAAATCATGACAGCTGCTGCAAAGAAAGTTTATATTTGCAACATCATGACACAAGCCGGGGAAACGCTTGATTACTCAGCTAGCGACCATGTAAAGGCTATTTATGAACATATGCCAGAGCCTTTTTTAAACACAATATTGGTAAATAAAGAAAATATCCCAGCAAGTGTTCTGGAACGGTATAATGAAGAGAAAGCAAAACCTGTCTTTTTTGATACAGAGAAATTAGAGAAGCTTGGACTTGAAGTCATTCTTGGAGAAATCATCAGCCTGGAGGAAAAGGTCATCCGCCATAACACGTTGGAAGTGGCGAAAATACTCTATTCCATGCTTGATCCAGAAGAAAAAGCCGATTATTAATAGGGAATAGGGTTTGCGTTTTAAAATGGGGGTGAAGGTATGTCTTTCGCTTCAGAGACGAAAAAAGAATTAACGACTATTGAAGTTAAAGATTGCTGCGGCAGGGCAGAACTGTCTGCCCTAATCCAGATGAATGGCACTTTATCCTTTTCCAGCCAAAAGTTAGTGGTGGACATTCAGACAGAAAATGCCGCAATAGCAAGAAGAATATATACACTCATCAAGAAGTATTACGACATTCCGGTCGAGCTGTTGGTGAGAAAAAAGATGCGCCTCAAAAAAAACAATGTGTATATTGTCAGACTTTCCACGAAAGCGAAGGAGATATTGGAAAGCTTAAGCATTTTAACTGAGGGATTCATGTTTACACATGAAATAGCAGAAGACCTTGTTAAGAAAAAATGCTGTAAACGCTCCTATTTAAGAGGGGCTTTCCTTGCAGGAGGCTCTGTCAATAACCCGGAAACTTCCTCATATCATCTGGAAATAACGTCGTTATACAAAGAACATATTGTGGCATTGAGCAATTTGATGAATACCTTCGATCTGAACAGCAAAGTGCTTGAGCGGAAGAAAGGTTTTATCACATATCTGAAAGAAGCAGAAAAAATAACAGAATTCCTGAATATTGTTGGTGCTCACGGAGCATTGCTTCGGTTCGAGGATATCCGGATTGTCAGGGATATGAGAAATTCCGTTAATAGGCTTGTTAATTGCGAAACAGCAAACTTGAACAAAACAATTGGCGCTGCCCTCAGGCAGGTTGAAAATATCCGCTT
>JAPSHL010000066.1 GCA_031179905.1 Bacillus sp. (in: firmicutes)
AAGTCGAAATTTCCCGAAAAATAAACCTATACAGTTATTGACAGAGCATAGTCTGCAACTTATAATTAACCTGTAATTTGAAAGGGTTTTCATTTTTGTATCTGTCACATATCGTGATGTTTTTTTTGGTTTATTGATAAAACGTTTAATCATTTTGTTTACATATATATATATAGTGGTGTTCATATCTATATTTTTTAAACGATGATAAAACGTTTAATCATTTTTTTGTGCTGCAAAATTATATAAAAGGTGGGGAAAATGGATGAAAAAAGCTTTGTCAGTAATATTAGTTTTCATGTTGATTGTATTGGCTGCATGCAGTAAACCAGGCAGCAGCTCAACAGGAGGTAATAATGCAAGTTCTGATTCTACTAACGACCCTAAACAGGAAAACAGTACAGAGATAGTACCAGAGGATGGTGCTGAGCTGGTGATGTGGACTAATGGAGATGAAGAAGCGGAATGGTCAAAATATGTTGCAGAAAAGTTTACTGATAAGTATGGAGTGTCTGTCAAAATTGAAGAGGTAAGCCATGTTGAGGCTGCTGGGAAATTAGAAACAGATGGTCCAGCAGGACTGGGCGGTGATGTGTTTACTGGAGCACATGATCATGTAGGGACAATGAATGCAGCAGGACTGATTTATGAAAACTATTTTGCTGATGAATATAAACAGCGTTTCATGGAAGGTGCCATCACTGGAGTTTCATCGAAGACAGATGATGAGATGAAAGTATATGGATTTCCAGTTGCTATTGAAACAATCGGGCTTTTTTACAATCAAGACTTATTAGATGAAATGGGCTTCAAGCCGGCAGAAACGATGGATGAGCTTATTGACCAATCTAAACAGTTTATGGAAAAGAATCCTAAGTCGTACGGATTTATGGTTGAGCCAGGAAACTATTACTTAGTTCATGGGTTCCTTGGAGGATATGGCGGTTATATCTTTGGTGAGGATAATACGAATCCAGAAGACATTGGTTTGAACGGGGAAGGCGGCCTCAAAGCAGCAGAGCTAATGACAAGAATACATGATGAGATTTTGCCGCTTAAAAAAGAAGACATTACTGGAGATGTTATTAGTTCCCAGTTTAATGAAGGCAAGCTGCTGTATTATGTAACAGGTCCATGGGCAGTTAAAGGGCATCAAGATGCAGGGATAAACTTTGGTGTTAAAACGATGCCTTTGTTGGATAACGGAGAACATCCACAAACTTTCTCAAGTGTTAAATCACTTTTTGTAAACGCATACAGTAAATATCCGAAAGCTGCAACACTACTTGCACAATTCGCAACTTCTGATGAGATGCTGTTGGAGCGCTATGAGATGACAGGACAATTGCCTCCTGTAAAAACATTGATGGAGAATGAAACAATTAAATCGGATGAGATGAATGCTGCCTTCTTGGAACAAGCACAGTATTCCATATCAATGCCTAATATTCCAGCAATGCAGCATGTGTGGGCAAGCATGGAAGTTGCATTCACAGCATTATGGAATGGCCAATCGGAACCACAAGAGGCACTTGATAAAGGTGTGCAGCAAATTAAAGATGCAATTGCTTCACAAACCGAATAAGACCCGTGAGTGAGCCAATGCCCTTTGGGAATTGGCTCACAACATCAAAGAGGAGGGGATTTAAAAAATGGCAACGCCAGAGCAGAAGCTGATTAAAGGTCCAGAAGTAAACAAAGTCAAAGCAGCACCACCTTCAAAAAAGCAATTCTTTACAAAACCTGTAATTTCAGCAGCATTATCCCTTATTTTTATGGGACTCGGCCAGCTCTATAATAAACAGTATTTAAAAGGGGTTACTTTTCTTTTATTAGAATTGTATCTTCTTATTTTTTGGACAGTGCCTTTTCAATGGGCAATGTGGGGACTCACAACTCTTGGAGAAACAGTTCAGACTAGACAAGGATTTGAAATTATTCAAGGAGATCACTCGATTTTTTTGATGATTGAAGGGATATTATTTCTGATTTCATTCTTGTTGTTCCTATGGTTTTATTATTTAAACATCCGTGATGCTTACAAGGTTGCTGTAAAAACGGAAAAAGGTATTAAGCCTAATAATGCAAAACAAATGCTCAAAAACATTTGGGATAATGGGTTTCCTTATATTCTATTGACTCCATCTGTCCTCTTTACCGCCTTTCTGACCATTTTACCATTGCTGTTCGGGATATTAATTGCTTTTACAAACTATTCTGCACCAAACCACTTGCCGCCAAAGGCTTTAGTTGACTGGGTAGGTTTTGATACGTTTGTGCAACTTTTTAAAATGAAGACATGGAGCGCAACATTCTATGGTGTATTTTCTTGGACAGTCATCTGGGCTGTTCTCGCAACGATTACTACTTATTTTCTGGGCCTAGTTTTTGCTGTCCTGATTGCCCAAAAAGGCATAAAGTTGAAGAAGTTCTGGAGAAGCATATTTATATTGCCGTGGGCGATACCGCAGTTTGTGTCAATCTTGATTTTTCGCAATATTTTTAATGGAGAGTTTGGACCAATCAACAAGTATTTAATGGATTGGGGAATTACAGACCAGGCAATTCATTGGCTCTCAGATCCTACTTTGGCAAAGCTTACACTAGTTATTGTGAACATGTGGTTTGGCTTTCCGTTTTGGATGGTGCTGATGAGCGGCGTAATGACAAGTGTAGATAAAGAAATCTATGAAGCAGCAGAGGTAGATGGTGCATCTTCTGTACAGAAGTTTTGGAAAATTACAATGCCACTTATCATGTTCTCGACAGCTCCGCTGGCTATTATGTCGTTTGCGAACAACTTTAATAACTTCAACATCATTTACTTAATGACACAGGGCGGACCTGTCAATACAGACTATTCCTATGCAGGTTCTACTGATATCCTAATCAGCTGGATCTACAAACTGACACTTGATAATAGCCAGTTTGCGGTTGCATCTGTTGTTTCCATTTTAATCTTCATTATTATAGCGATATTCTCCATCTATAATTTCAGAAAAACACGAGCATTTAAAGAGGAGGATATGATGTCATGATGGGGATATCTTTAAGAGAGAAAATAAGTAAGTTTTTCACTTACACGATTTTAGTTATTACAGCCATTTTTGTCTTGTATCCTGTTATTTGGATAATAACTGGATCTTTAAATCCAGGGGATTCTCTATTTTCTACAAGTCTCATACCAGATTCCTTATCATTTAAGCACTATGTTTATTTATTTAATGAGACGGATTATTTGAATTGGTATAAAAACACGCTGAAGATTGCCTTTTGGAACATGATCTTTTCTACCTTTTTGGTTGTTACAGCTGCGTATGCTTTTTCGAGATTCCGCTTTTCGGGCAGGAAGCAGGGGCTCATGACAATGCTTGTATTGCAGATGTTTCCAGGCTTTATGGGGATGATAGCCATCTATATCCTGTTATTGCAGCTGAATCTTTTAGATAATCATTGGGGATTAATTTTAGTTTATGCAGGTGGTTCCATCCCATTTAATGCTTGGCTAGTAAAGGGTTATTTCGATGGCATGCCAAGAAGCTTGGAGGAAGCAGCAAAGATAGATGGTGCCAGCAATGTGAAAATTTTCTATAAAATTATGATGCCTCTATCTAAACCTATTTTAGTTTTTGTTGCGGTTACTAACTTTATTGGACCGTGGATGGATTTTATTTTTGCGAGACTAGTTTTACGGTCAAGTGAGAAAAAAACCTTGGCTATTGGATTGTTTGAAATGGTGACAGGTCGGGGGAACAGCGAATTTACAACATTTGCGGCCGGTGCAGTTTTAGTGGCGGTGCCGATTACAATACTGTTCTTTATTTTCCAAGATCAGCTTACAGACGGACTAAAAGCAGGAGCAAATAAAGGTTGATACTTAAAAACATGTGCTCATATGAATAAAAATAGCTGCTTCTTAGATTGGGAATCTTAGTTATTTATAGGTTTCGCGTGATAAAATACAATTACTCTATTTAGATGGACAGATATCAAGCAATTAATAGAATCCAATTTAAGAACAGCAATCGATTTTTATATATATGAGAGGAAAGCCGTAATGGATAAACCAACAATTAAAGATATAGCGAGAATGGCTAATGTTTCAATAGGTACTGTATCAAATGTTATAAATGGAAAAGGAAGATATTCTGTTGAAACAAAAAAGAAAATAGACAAAATCATTAAAGAACTAAATTTTATGCCAAATGTGGCAGCTCGAAGCTTGAAGGATAAATTGAATCCGTTAATTGCACTAGTTGTGCCATTTGCTGATAAAGGAGAGGTCTTTGTTAATCCATTCTTCACACAACTTATTTCCGGTGTCGAAAGCGGAGCAAGAGACAGGAACTTCCACGTTATCGTTGCTGCAGTTAAAGATGAACCTCAGCTATCTGTTTTGCTGGAGAAGCAAATAAATGGTCTGATTGTTTTTGGTGCAAATGAAAATCAAATAATACTGGAAGAGATAAAAAAGCTGAGACTGCCGACTGTTTTTATGGACAGCTATCTTTCTGATCCTGAGCTTTATCAGTTAGTGATAGATGACGAATTGGGAGGGTACTTGGCGACGAAATACTTAATAAGCTTAGGGCACAAATCAATCAATGTTATTGCCGGCAACCTTGAACCAATCAGCAATTCTGCTGATAAAACAAAAATGAATACAGTTGGACACCTGCGCCTTTTTGGTCATCTAAAGGCATTAGAAGAAGCAGGGCTTGAGTTTGATCCAAGTCTAGTCTTTCCACATGAATTTTCAGTAGAGGGCGGTTATTCAGCCGCACAGCAAATTATAAAACAAAAGGGGAATTCGACTGCTGTATTTGCTTTTTCTGATATGACAGCCATGGGAGTCATTAAAGGTTTTTATGACCTCGGTGTCTCTGTGCCTAACGACTTCTCGGTAGTGGGATTTGATGATTTGTACTTCTCAGAATACTTAACACCAGGACTGACAACTGTAAGACAAGACATTTATGGGAGGGGCCACTCTGCCGTAAAACTTCTCATCGACCAAATCGAGGAAAAAAATATGGAGCACAACCGCAAAATAATTTCTCCTGTCAGTCTTAAGATTAGGCAAAGCACGGCTTCTTTAAATAGCTAGTCTCATAGGGGCTAAGTTCAGTGCTCCTAAACGGCGAACATTTAAGCAAATTCCCTTATTCTAAAAATGGAGGGATAATTGGTTATGTTAAAAGAAGCGATTTTTCACAGACCAATCAATAATTTTGCCTATGCTTATGATAAGGAAACAATTCATATTCGTCTTCGCGCTAAGAAAAATGATTTAACGAAAGCCTATTTAATATATGGTGACCCATATGAGTGGTCAGAGGTAGGCTGGCTAAATCGGACAAAACCAATGTATCTGGAAGGAACAGACGAATTATTTGATTATTGGTTTGTGGAGATAAAGCCGGAATACCGCCGTTTACGTTATGGATTTGAGTTGTCTTCAGGGAACGACTTAATCATTCATGGAGAAGGTGGATTTAAATCCCAACCTCCGCAAGAAATAAGCTTTTATTACTGTTTTCCATTTTTAAATGAGGCAGATGTTTTTCATGCACCAGAGTGGGTAAAGGATACAGTTTGGTATCAGATTTTCCCTGAAAGATTTGCTAACGGAAATCCTGATTTGAATCCAAAGGAAGCACTGGCGTGGGGAAGCGAAGAACCAAAGCCAAACAGCTTCTTTGGCGGAGATTTTGAAGGGATTATCGAGCACATTGATCATTTGGTTGATTTAGGGATAACAGGCATATATTTCACTCCAATCTTCCAGTCCTTCTCAAACCATAAATATGACACAATTGACTATATGGAAATTGACTCTCAATTTGGTGATAATGAAACGTTTAAAAGATTAGTAGAAACATGCCATCAAAAAGGAATTAAAGTGATGCTTGATGCTGTTTTTAATCATAGTGGCCTTTTTTTTGCTCCTTTTCAGGATGTTCTAACAAATCAGGAGGCATCAGTTTACAAAGACTGGTTTCACCTTAGAGAATTCCCTGTTAAACCATTGCCAGTCCCAAATTATGATACATTTGCCTTTACCCATATGATGCCTAAGCTGAATACAGAAAACCAAGAAGTAAAGGAGTATTTGCTGGAGGTAGGCCGCTATTGGATAAGAGAATTTGATATAGATGGCTGGCGCCTCGATGTTGCAAATGAAGTGGATCACCAATTTTGGCGTGAATTTAGAAAGGCAGTTAAAGAATTGAAGCCAGAAGCTTATATACTTGGCGAAGTCTGGCATGATTCCATGCCTTGGCTACAAGGAGACCAATTTGATGCTGTAATGAATTATCCTTTTACGGAAGCCTTGTTAGGCTACTTAGCAAAGGATGAACTTCATGCAGAGGAATTTGCAGAAAAAATCACAACTGTTCTTACATCCTATCCAAAACACGTTAACCAGTTTGCCTTTAATTTACTAGGCAGCCATGACACACCAAGAATTTTAACAGTCTCAAATGGTAGCAAAGAAAAATTAAGACTATTATTCTTATTTCAGCTGTCCTTTATCGGCAGCCCTTGTATTTATTATGGTGATGAAGTCGGTTTGACTGGAGAAAATGATCCAGGCTGTCGTAAGTGCATGGTGTGGGAAGTAGAAAAGCAAGATCGTGATCTGTTTGATTTTGCCCAAAAACTGATAGAGCTGCGAAAAAGCATTTCGGCCTTTGGCAGCAAAGGCGAATTTAGTATGCTAGAAGCAAACCGACAGACAAACCATATTGTCTACAAAAAACATTCTGATACAGAAACACTCATTATTACCATCAACAACTCCAATGAACCTATAGCTGTGTCTATCCCGTACGATTTTACTAACAAAAATCCAGTAGACATTTGGAATGGTGTACCGATTACAGAGAATTCGAGGATTAATTTAGAACCTTATGGGTTTTCCATAATTCAGGTGAATTAAATTTATGTTAACAAGTTGTGGATAAATTTATAAAGAATTTAGTAGGATTGGATGGAAAGTCTCCCCGATGTGGATGGGAGACTTTTTGTGGATAAGAGAAACTTTAGCTTTTTGATTATCCATAGGATTATTCACATTATTGGGCATTATAATATTTTCTTAACCTAGTCAACTTTTAATACATAAACCAGTCTAATTTAATAGGACAAACAATATCTATCCATAAAAAACAGATATTGTTTTTTTTTGTCGAATTTTCATTTTATTCTGCCAGATTATTGAAACATAATAATGTAAGCGCTATAATTAAATTATGGAACAACGTACCACAATGTGGAACGATGAGGGGTGATAAAAGGGAAATAACTTTATTTTTATCTGATTAAATGTAAGCGCATTCCTTCGTTTGGAGAAGCAGTAACAATATGATTTTATCGGTAATGTTTTTTCTGGCTTTATCTATCGTTTAATTACTAAACAAGCAAGAAGAAATGGATGATATGTTGAAGATGTCTTTAAGTGGTGGAAATCTCTTAGATATAACCTTTAACAAACTGTATAAGCTTTTAGACTACCTATATAAACTACACATATCATATACAGCATCTTTTTCAATTGCTTAATTACCTATATGGAAAGGTAAGGATGCCAAATGAAAATCATGAAGACGATTGAAAGGATTCCAGGGGGCCTAATGCTGGTTCCGTTGTTTTTAGGAGCTATTATTCATACGTTTGCACCAAAGTCTGGTGAGTATTTCGGTTCTTTTACTAATGGGCTGATGACAGGTACAATTCCAATTCTGGCTGTCTGGTTTTTCTGCATGGGGGCGGGAATAAATTTAAAGTCGACAGGAATAGTCTTGAGGAAATCAGGTACTCTGCTTGTCACAAAGATTACGGTTGCATGGATTGTTGCCCTTGTAGCAGCATTTTTTCTTCCAGAGGGAGGAATTCAGACAGGCTTTTTCGCCGGGTTTTCGATTCTGACACTTGTTGCGGCGATGGATATGACGAACGGCGGTTTGTATGCATCTATGATGCAGCAGTATGGAACAAAAGAGGAGGCTGGAGCATTTGTGTTGATGTCGCTGGAGTCGGGGCCGCTTGTGACGATGCTTATTCTTGGTTCAACAGGAATAGCGTTTGAGCCTCAGGCATTCGTAGGTGCAGTGCTTCCATTCTTGGTTGGTTTTATTTTAGGTAATCTTGATTCTGATTTCCGGAATTTTTTCAGCAAAGCTACACATACGATGATTCCGTTCTTTGGATTTGCTTTAGGTAATACGATTGATCTTGGTGTAATTGTAAAAACAGGTTTTGCTGGAATCTTGCTTGGTATCCTTGTCATTGTTGTAACCGGCATTCCGTTAATGTTGGCAGACAAATATATTGGGGGAGGAAACGGAACGGCCGGAATTGCTGCATCAAGTACTGCGGGAGCAGCGGTTGCCAACCCAATGATCATTGCCAGCATGAAGCCAGAATTTATGCCGATTGCCCAGTCTGCAACTGCGCTGGTGGCTGCATCTGTTATCGTGACATCTATTTTAGTTCCCATCCTGACTGCATCCTGGTACAAATACATGCAGAAAAAGAACAAAACAGATGGCGGCAGCGGTTTGAGTTCTCGTGCCATTTAATGAATATATAATAGTAGGAGTTGATTAAAGAATGAGCAGAATAGTCACTGTCGGTGAACCGATGGCCCTTTTTGTTGCCGAGCATGAGGGGCAGTTGGAGGAAGCAGGGAGATTCAGTCGTTTTGTTGCTGGAGCAGAGGTGAACTTCTCAATTGGGATGGCACGACTTGGTCATCAGGTTACTTATATAACTAAGCTTGGGAACGACCCGTTCGGCAAAAATATTCAAAGGTTTTTGGAAAATAACAATATTGATACTAGCTTTGTTGCTTATGATGACCAGCATGTTACAGGTATGCAATGGAAGCAGAAGGTTTCCGCAGGAGATCCGGAGGTTTTTTCTTTGAGAAAAAACTCAGCAGCCTCCACAATGGCTATTAATTCAATCAGTTCATTGCACTTTGAGGACTTCGATCATTTGCATTTGACAGGCATTCCTCCCGCATTATCTGCAAGCTGTCGGAAGATGGTTTATGAATTAGCTCACAATGCTAAGCACAAGGGAGTGCCGATATCATTTGATCCGAATATCAGGCCTGCTCTCTGGCCTGATAAACAAGAGATGGTTGAAGTGATTAATAAAGTCGCGCTTTTAGCAGATATTGTTTTCCCTGGTATGGAAGAAGGTAGGCTGCTTACAGGCAAAGAAACACCGGAAGGAATAGCGCAATTCTATCATGATGCTGGAGTGAAGACTGTAGTCATTAAACTTGGACCTCAAGGTGCTTATACAAGCTCGGGGGAAAAGCGATTCTATACAAAAGGCTATAAGGTAAACAAGGTTATCGATACTGTTGGCGCAGGGGATGGATTTGCAGTCGGTGTCACAAGTGCTTTGTTGGAAAACCTTCCTTTAGAAGAAGCAATAAAAAGAGGAACTGCTATCGGCGCACTTGCAGTCATGTCTCCTGGGGATAATGACGGACTGCCAGACAGGGAAATCCTCAATTCTTTTATGGAACTTAAAATAAATAGATAAACAAAAAAAGAGCAAAGTTGCCTAATATAGGCAATCTTTGCTCTTTTTTTGTGACAGGTTTAGCTGATCCAGCCGAAATGCCGTGAAATCTCTGAACTGTATTGCTTCACTTTATCAACCAATATGGCATTGACAGCATCCATTGTAACTCTCGTACTAGGGCCTGAGATGCTGAAGCTTGCAATAATTGTGCCTTCATGATTGTAGATAGGAGCAGCAATGCAGCGCAGGTCTTTTTCATTCTCGATATTATCCAATGCAAAGCCTTGTTGTTTCACCTTACTTATTTCATCTCTAAGACTTTCCTTTGAGGTGATGGTGGCAGGTGTCTTGCTGATGAGTTCCATTTTGGAAAGCATTTCTTCTTGGGTGTCAGAATCAAGCCCTGATAACAGTATCTTACCTACAGCTGTACAGTACATTGGTGCTCTGCTTCCGATACGGGAGAACATACGGATTGTTTGTGTGCTTTCTATCTTGTCTACATAAAGGACTTCTTCCCGATCCTTAATACAAAGATGGATTGTCTCATTTACTTCCTTTGACAATTTAGTAAGCAAAGGTCTTGCTGTCTGGACGAGTGTATTGCTGTTCAAGAAGTTCCTGGCGAGGAAAAGTGTTTGCAAACCTAACTTGTATTTGTCCGTATCCGCATTCTTTTCCACATAGTTCATATTTGTCAATGTTGCCAAGAGCCGGTGCACTGTGCTTTTCGAGAGGCCAACCTGTTCGGACAGTCGGGCGATCTGAAGTCCGTCCGGATATTCAGACAGTTTGTTTAGAATTGTTAATGCTCTTTCAAGTGATTGAACGTTTGACATAGTTTTTACCTCTTCATCTAGTTCGGAATAGGACCATTTAAATCTATATTACGCCACATCCATTCTTTTGTAAATTAAGGGATTAGCGGTGAAAACAAAGGAGTTAGCGAATGTTTTTAGTTTTTTTTAACTACAAAAATAGGTATATAACCACTTTTTCGACAAATATGCACAAAAAACTCACCTTTACAAAACCTTTACAATTGATTCAAACAGCATTAATAGTTTTCCCTTATTCTAATTCTTGTAGGACAAATCCAACATATCCTTAGGGGGAATTAAAGAAATGAAAAGTTTGAAAAAGCTAAGCCTGCTTCTGCTAGTTGCAGCACTAATGGCATTCATTGCTGCGTGCGGAGGAAATGACAACACAAGTGGAGATAACAATGAAGATAATGGTTCAGAAGAAGCACTATCAGGCACTTTGACAATTTCTGGTTCATCTGCAATGCAACCGTTGGTAGCAGCAGCTGCGGAAGAGTTTATGGCTGAAAATCCAGAAGTTGATATCCAAGTTAATGCTGGTGGTTCTGGTACAGGCTTATCACAAGTTTCTGAAGGTTCCGTTGATATTGGAAACTCTGATGTTTTCGCTGAAGAAAAAGAAGGGATTCCTGCTGATGAGCTAGTTGACCACAAAGTTGCTGTAGTTGGTATGACAGCTGCTGTTAACCCATCTGCTGGAGTTACAGATATATCTAAAGAAGATCTAATCAAAGTATTTACAGGTGAAATCACTAACTGGAAAGACCTTGGCGGAGCTGACCAAAAAATCACTTTAGTAAACCGTCCTGATTCTTCTGGTACACGTGCTACTTTCAATAAATATGCATTAGACGGCGCTACGCCTGCTGAAGGAGTTACAGAAGATTCTTCAAACACAGTTAAGAAAATCATCTCTGAAACAGAAGGAGCTGTCGGTTACCTTGCACTTTCTTACTTCACTGATGAGACTGTAACACCACTTGCTATCGATGGTGTAGAAGCTACTGATGAAAACGTAAAATCAGGTAAATTCCCAGTTTGGGCTTACCAACATGCCTATACAAAAGGTGAACCAACTGGACTTGCTAAAGCGTTCCTTGACTACATGGCTGCTGATGAGCAAAAGCAATTAATTGAAGATCAAGGTTATATTCCTGGTGGCGACATGGAAGTAGAGCGCGACGCTGAAGGAAATCAAAAATAAACGAAATAAGTAAGGGGCAAATGCCAAGTTGGCGGTTGCCCCATTATGACGTAAATTAGGGGTGCTTCAAAAATTATGGAAAAGTCATCACTTCCTGTTAGGGAAAGATTAATTAAATCTAATAAAACAAGGCTTAATGGTGAGGTTCGGGGTAGAGTTTTAGTAACATTATGTGCAATTATCATGATTTCTGCGACAATTGCAATCACGATTTTCCTAAGTACAAAAGGTTTACAGTCTTTCATTAAAAACGGTGTAAGTCCGATTGAGTTCTTAACCAGTACGAATTGGAATCCTACCGATCCAGAAAGCCCGATGTATGGGGCATTGCCTTTTATCTTTGGTTCTTTCGCTGTAACGATGCTTGCGGCACTAGTTGCAGCACCACTTGGAATTGGTGGAGCTATATTCATGACAGAGATTGCTCCGTCATGGGGGAAGAAGATACTTCAGCCGGTAATTGAGTTGCTAGTTGGTATTCCTTCCGTTGTTTATGGGTTCATAGGGCTTACAGTATTAGTGCCTTTTATCAGGGAACATGTTGGCGGACTTGGGTTCAGCTTATTGTCTGGAACTATCGTATTAGCAATCATGATCCTGCCGACAGTTACGACAATTGCAACAGATGCGATGGCAACATTGCCTAAATCATTGCGAGAAGGATCATATGCACTTGGAGCGACAAGATGGCAAACAATCAGGAAAGTGCTTGTTCCAGCGGCCCTTCCATCCCTTTTAACAGCAGTTGTTCTAGGTATGGCAAGAGCGTTCGGAGAAGCTTTAGCAGTACAAATGGTTATTGGAAACACGAGAATTATTCCTGAAAGCATCATAGATCCAGCAGGAACATTGACAACAATCATCACATTGAATATGGGTCACACAACATATGGAAGTATTGAGAACAATACTTTATGGTCAATGGGTCTTATCTTACTAGTAATGTCATTCGCATTTATCTTGCTAATCCGTTATCTGTCATCTAGGAGGAAAATTTAATGAACAGCAGAGTTGCAGATCGTATCGCAACCAGTGTATTTGTTGCGATAGCTATTGTTATTGTATCCGTACTTGTCGGATTGTTTTCATATATTCTGTTTAATGGCGTCAGCCACATTTCCCTTGATTTCTTGACTAATCCATCAAGTAATGTTCGTGCAGGCGGAGGGATTAGAGATCAGTTATTTAATTCATTTTATATTTTGTTTATCACAATGATCATCACTGTTCCACTTGGAGTGGGTGGCGGTATTTATATGGCTGAATATGCAAAGCCTGGTCGCGTGACTAATACAATCCGTACTTGTATTGAGGTTCTTGCATCACTTCCTTCTATTGTTATTGGTATGTTCGGTCTATTAATGTTTGTTAACTTAACAGGATGGGGCTATTCAATACTGGGCGGTGCGTTGGCACTGACAGTGTTCAACCTGCCTGTTATGGTACGTGTCAGTGAAGATGCACTTCGTTCTGTACCACGTGATCAAAAAGAAGCAAGTCTTGCATTAGGAATTACTCATTGGCATACGATTAAGACAATTCTATTGCCGACAGCATTCCCATCAATCTTGACAGGTGCAATCCTTGCTTCAGGAAGGGTGTTCGGGGAAGCTGCAGCTCTATTATTTACTTCTGGATTGTCAACACCAAGGCTTGATTATGCAAACTGGAATCCGTTCATTGAGAATTCACCATTAAATATTTTCAGACCTGCAGAAACACTGGCTGTTCATATTTGGTCTGTAAACACACAAGGACTAATACCTGATGTGGAGGATATTGCAAATGGTGCATCAGCAGTATTAATTCTGTCTGTGCTGATTTTCAACCTTGGAGCGCGTATAATCGGAAGTTTAATCCATCGGAAACTTACAGCATCTAAATAACAAGTTAGGATGATGAAAATGAATACAAGTACATTAACAAGAGCTGCCGTCCTTGACAGAGAGCATGCTACTGAAACGTCAGTTCCGAATAAAGATTTAATCCTTCAAGTGAAGGACTTAGACATATATTATGGAGAAAAACGTGCAGTCAATACAATTTCAATGGATATCGAAAAAAATTCGATTACTGCGTTAATTGGACCTTCTGGCTGTGGTAAGTCGACTTTCCTTCGAAGCATTAACAGGATGAACGACCTTATTCCTGGTGCAAGAGCAAAAGGAGAAATTTTATATGAGGGCCTAAATATCCTTGGAGATAATATTGATGTTGTTGCATTAAGAAAAGAGATCGGAATGGTATTCCAAAAGCCGAATCCTTTTCCAAAATCAATCTATGAAAATATTGCTCATGCTTTAAAATTTGCAGGAATCAAGAAAAAAAGTGAGCTAGAAGTGCTTGTCGAAGAGAGTTTGACGAAAGCAGCACTTTGGGATGAAGTAAAAGACAGACTTCATAAATCTGCATTGTCATTATCTGGTGGACAGCAGCAAAGATTATGTATTGCCCGTACAATTGCTATGAAACCTTCCCTTATGCTGCTTGATGAGCCTTCTTCTGCGCTTGACCCGATTTCTAATGCGAAGGTCGAAGAGTTAATTGTTGAATTGAAGAAGGAATATTCTATTTTAATTGTTACACATAATATGGGGCAGGCTTCAAGGATTTCAGATAAGACTGCTTTCTTCTTGAGCGGAGATTTAATAGAGTTTGACGCGACAGAAAAAATCTTTACTAACCCATCTGTTAAAAAGACAGAAGAATATATTTCCGGTCGATTTGGATAAGGAGGACTAACATGTCAACTGTTGTTGAACACGCGCCTGTATTTGAAATAAATGACTTAAACCTTTGGTATGGTGACCACCATGCATTGAAAAATATCAATTTCCCAATAAACCGCAATGAGGTTACTGCTATCATTGGCCCATCCGGCTGCGGAAAATCAACATTCATCAAAACGTTAAACTTGATGATTAACATGGTGCCGAGTGTTAAGATGTCTGGGGAAATTAACTATAAAAACAAAAATATTATTAATAAAAAAATCGATCTTGTCGACCTTCGCAAACATGTAGGGATGGTATTCCAAAAGGGGAATCCATTCCCGCAGTCAATCTTTGAAAATGTTGCTTATGGTCCGAGAATTCACGGCGAAAAACGAAAAAAAGCACTTGAAGAGATAGTTGAAAAATCACTTCGTGATGTCGCTCTCTGGGACGAAGTAAAAGATCGCCTGCATAGTCCTGCATTAGGGCTTTCCGGTGGACAGCAGCAGCGACTTTGTATCGCAAGAGCTCTTGCGACAAAGCCTGATGTGCTGTTGATGGATGAGCCGACATCTGCTCTTGACCCAATTTCAACTTTAAAGATTGAAGAGCTGATGCTTGAGCTGAAGGAGAAATATACAATTGTTGTTGTTACACATAACATGCAGCAGGCAGCACGTGTATCAGACAAGACGGCGTTTTTCCTAATGGGAGAGCTGGTTGAGATTGACGAAACATCTAAAATTTTCTCAAGACCAGCTGACCAAAGAACAGAAGACTATATTTCCGGCCGATTCGGATGATAGGGGTGCGATGATGAACACTAGGACGAATTTTGACAGTAATCTTAAAGAATTGAAGCAAAGTCTTTTAGATATGGCAGAGGAAGCTGAAAATGCCATTAAAAAAGCAATGGTATCCTTGGTTAGCCAAGATTTACAAAAGGCTGAGGAAGTGATCGAGGGAGATAACAAGATTGATGAGATGGAAAATAAGATAAACGACCAGGCAATCTTGTTAATCGCAAAAGAATCACCAGTAGCAACAGATTTAAGAAAGATAATTGTGGCTCTCAAAATTTCGTCTGAAGTGGAGCGGATTGCTGACATGGCTGTTAACATTGCTAAATCAACGATTCACATTGGTAATGAGCCGCATATTAAGGACATAGTAGAAATTCCGCAAATGATGGAGAAGGCATTAAATATGCTGAGAGAGTCTTTGACAGCCTTCTATACGGAGGATACGGTAATTGCAAAAGCCAGTGCAGAAAAGGAC
>JAPSHL010000067.1 GCA_031179905.1 Bacillus sp. (in: firmicutes)
CCTTCCTGTTACATATGTCTTTACACATGACAGTATTGCTGTTGGTGAAGATGGACCAACACATGAGCCAGTCGAACAACTTGCTTCCTTGCGCGCAATGCCTGGTCTATCTGTCATCCGTCCTGCTGATGCAAAGGAAACGGCAGCAGCATGGCAGATTGCTCTAGAAAGCAAGGATACTCCTACTGCATTAGTGCTGACTCGTCAAAACTTGCCGACATTGGACTTGTCAAAAGCAGAAGCATTTGATGGAGTAAGCAAAGGAGCTTATACGGTTTCTGCTGCAAAAGGCGAAGCAAAAGGCTTGCTGCTTGCCAGCGGATCTGAAGTGTCCCTAGCAATAAAAGCCCAGGCAGAACTTGAAGAGGAAGGCATTTCTGTAAGTGTTGTCAGCATGCCGAGCTGGGATTTGTTCGAGAAACAAACACAAGCTTATAAAGAAAGCGTCCTTCCAGACAGCATTCCAGCTCGTGTGGCAATTGAAGCAGGTGCTTCATTAGGATGGAGAGAGTATATCGGCGCTAAAGGAGAGCATATTACAATCGATCATTTCGGTGCATCTGCTCCAGCTGATAAGCTTTTCCAAGAGTACGGCTTCACAGTAGAGAATGTAAAAGCGAAAATAAAAGCAGTTATAGAAGCAACGAAGTAATATGAATAAAAGCCTGCCGTTCATTCTGGCAGGCTTTATTTAATGATTTTAATATTCTCTGATGAAATTATCCTTCCTGCTCTTTCTATTAGTTTGTTAGTAGAATATAATAGATTTATATAATGAGGAATATCACGTTCTTGTGCATATAGTACAATTCAACTAGTTTTAAAAAAAGGTGGGACTCTTCATGTGGCAAGATTGGCTAATTGAATTTTTAAAGGGTTTTGGAAAACTGTTCCTTCATCCTTTGTTTTACCTTTCCTTTTTGTTAGCTGCCTATTTAGGTGTCTCAAGGGTGAAAAAGGAACGAAAGGATTTTACAGTCAGGGCAAAAAATGCATACTTTGAGCTGAAACAGCTCCTGCCTGTAGGCGTAGTTACTGGGCTGTGTCTGTCGATTATCTCGATTGGACTTGTTCTAGTAGTGCCGATGGAAATGATCATCTATACAGGGATCTTCACTTTGATTCTCGGCATAATTTGGAAGACACGTTTGCTTTCTCCTGTATATACGGTTGGTCTTGGAATATTAGCAAGCATTGTTTCTTTGTATATGGGGTGGGATTTTTTCCTCTTTTCTAAGAGTGTAATTGGAGGAGATACATATATCTTCCCAACTGCTGTTGCAGTGTTAGGCTTACTGCTTGCAGCAGAAGGCTTGCTAATTCAAAAGAATGGCAGCAAAGGGACGTCTCCCCGTCTGACAAAAAGCAGCAGAGGACAATCGATCGGCATTCATTTGTCAGAAAGAGCTTGGCTCGTGCCATTATTTCTGTTTCTTCCGGAAGGAGTGCTGTCTATTCCTGTTGAAGGGTGGCCGGTCTTTACTGTTGGAGATCAAACATACTCCATCATCCTTGTGCCGTTTTTACTTGGATTCAGACAAGCGGTACAGGCAATGCATCCAACGGTTGCAGTACGAGCAGTCGGCAAAAAGGTGCTTTGGCTTGGTGTCTTCATTACACTAAGTGCTGTTGCAGCATTTTACTTCCCTTTAGCAGCTGTTGGCAGTATTGTTGTGGCGATTGTTGGGCGTGAATGGATTGCAGCAGGTCAAAAAGCGCAGGAAAAAAATAAAGGTTTTTATTTCACGAAAAAGAATAATGGCATTATGATTTTAGGCGTTGTTCCTGATTCTCCAGCAGATAAGATGGGTCTTAAAGTCGGGGAAATTATCACGAAGGTCAACAGCATTCCAGTGCAGGACGAAATTCAGCTTTACACCGCACTGCAAAAAAACTCAGCACATTGCAAAATTGAAGTCTTCGATATAAACCATGAGGTCCGCTTTGAACAGAGGGCATTGTATGAAGGGGATTATCATAAGCTTGGCATCCTGATGATTCAGGATGAAAAGGCGAAAGGCAATGAAGCAGTGTAAACAATGTGAAAAAGAGCTTGCTTTGACGGCAAGCTTTTTTACTAAAAATAAATCAATATTAATAGTTGCTTTACGGAGATTCCTGTTTTCGCAGGAATCTTTTTTTGTGCAAAGCCTTATCGCTCCTAATACAGAAGCCGTTACCAGAATAGTACAAGCTAACATATTATATGGTGACTTGCAAAAAAAATAACAAGGAGTGAATGTTAATGGACAGAGGTACACTCATTCGTACATTAGTATTGGCGATTGCATTGGTCAACCAAGTCCTAGTTTCCTTTGGTTTATACGAAATCCCTGGGACAAACGAGGATTGGACAAACTACCTGACAAATGCGTTTACTGTTATCGCTGCTGCAATTGCATGGTTTAAGAATAACTATGTAACGGCAAAAGGAAAAATGCAAAAGGTAGTTCTAAAAGCGAATAATTTGACGAACGCGAAGTAAAGGAAAGGGCACCTGTTGGTGCTCCTTTTCTGTTTCATCTGGATATTGACCTCTAATCTTTGAGCGTATTAATTTTTTATTTAAAGTTATTATTTTATAATAGAACAGAAAGACTAGGAAGGGATTCCAAAAGTACTCGATGAAAAGAGGTCACAAAAATGAAAATTGAAGTATGGTCAGATTTCGTATGTCCATTTTGTTATATAGGTAAACGCCGTTTAGAGGAAGCAATTGCAACGTTTCCTGGTAAGGATCAGGTAGAGGTCGAGTTCAAAAGCTTTGAGTTGGACCCAAATGCGAAACTTTATTCAGGCACAGGAATCAATGAAGCGCTGGCAAAAAAATATGGCATGAGCATAGAAGAAGCTAAAAGAGCAAATGAAGGCATCGGCAGCCAGGCTAAAGGCGTTGGTTTGGAATTTAACTTTGACGACATGAAGCCAACGAATACACTTGATGCACACCGTCTGGCAAAGTTTGCTGCAACTGTCGGCAAAGAAAAAGAAATGACAGAAAAGCTGTTAGCTTCTTACTTTACTGAATCAAAGCTGATAAGCGATCATGACGTGCTAGTAGAAATCGCTCAATCTGTAGGTTTGGAAAGAGAGGAAACTTTAGCTGTTCTAAACGACGCAACAAAGTTTGCGAACGATGTCAGAATTGATGAAGCTCTAGCTCAGCAAATGGGAGTTACTGGAGTCCCATTCTTTGTTATAAATCAAAAATATTCGATATCAGGCGCACAGCCAACTGAAACTTTCAAACGAGCTCTTCAACAAGTTTGGGAAGAAGAAGGCAACGCACCTAAACTGCAAGACCTATCAGGAGGAAATGTAGCAGCAGCCTGCACGGACGATAACTGCGACATTCCTGGAAATTAATATCAGGAGCAGACTGCTATATTATGGTAAGTTTCAGTTAGTCAATAAAAAGAAAAGTAATAGGGATTAGAATTACTTCCATTAAAAAAGGAGATTGATTGTAACCGAAGGGGGAAGGCTCCTACGGGATTAGCGAGACAGTCCGGTCTCTAAAGGAGCGGTGAGACGAAGCGGCTCGGTGCTCCGCCCGTGGAAAGGGAACCCCTGTAGTGGAAATCAATCTCCCCTTATTACAAAAAAAATATAAAAAACCTGTAAACGGCTATGTTCCTAAAAGAAGTTTGTTTACAGTCGAAACTGCCAAATTTGCTTATGGCAGTTTCTTTTTTAATGTTTAAATAGGGCTTACATAAAAAAACAATTGACATGCAGGTCGTTTATAATATAAAATTACATGCATGTGCAATTATAAGTAGTGCAACTATTTTTGTGGAAAGGGTACTGATATGTCAGATAAGTACATGAATAATAAAGAGTTAGGCTTGATACTTTCGAGGACTTATTTAGCTTTTAAACGGGCAGCTACACGTCAGATGGGCAGCTTTGGACTGACACCAGAACAGTTCTCGGTGCTGAGCGAATTAAGCAAGACGGAAGGAGTTTCCCAAAAGCGGCTTGCAGAGCTGACAGAAAGAGATCAAACAACAGTCGGGAAGATTCTTGATAAGCTCATAAAAAAAGAACTTGTAACTCGTTCTGCAGATCCGTCTGACAGAAGGGCAGTTCGCTTGAATATCACTAGCAAGGGGTTAGAGTTGCATGGGCAAATATGGCCGGAACTCGAGCTGCTTGAAAAGCAGTCGTATAAAGGTTTAAAGGAATCGGAAATTGAGAGCTTCATCCACATATTAAATAAAATGTATGATAATATTTCATAATTTTTTTTGAGTATATGCATGCATGTGCAACTTTTTTTGCGAACAGTAGTAAAGGGGAGTACGAATGAAAATTTTACAAGGCTTTAAAAATATGATGAAAATTCCGCAGACAAAGATTGGTTTAGTGTTTGCCATTTTTGTACCTGTGTTTTTTATGATTGTCTGGATGACCGGATATAATCACGCAACAGATAGGCTAGATAAGCTTGATGTTGGAATTGTTAACGAAGATGGAGCCGGAGGCAAGGCAATTGAAGAACAAATTGCCAAAAGCAGTCCTTTCCAAGTTGAATCAGTTTCAGCGTATAAAGAAGCAAAGCAGCAGCTTGATAAAGGTAATTATGCAATGCTTATTGTTATCCCTGAGAAATTCACTGAGGAAATTGGTAATGGCAATGCAGAACTTACCTTCTATGTAAATGAAGCAAACTCTCAAGTAGCTGTGTCTATGATGGAAAAAGCAGCCTCGGAAATTAGTGATAATATAGGTGTGCACAGCGGGGTGACGGCAGATATTGTGAAAACAAATGAGCTTAATAATTTCGCAGCATCCATGCTTCCGATGATTCTTGGTTTTATCACGTATATAGCCGTGATGACTATGAATATCCAGTTTAATCTAGTTTCGCAAATAATGAAGAAACATCATTCTAAATGGCAAATTTTCTGGAGCAGACAGCTGTTGCTTGTAATCGTAGCGCTTGCAGTTCCGACAATCATTGTCAGTCTTGCTGTCAGCTTTCAAGATGTGGCAGCGCCATACTGGAAGTTATGGTTGTTCCATGTGTTAGTGGCAGCAGCATGCATCAGCTTCACACAAATGAGTTTCAGTTTGTTTGGCAATGCAGGCCCGCTCTTTAACGTAGCAATGGTTCCGTTGCAGCTAATGACAGCAGGAAATATTATTCCAGCAAATATGCTTGCTCCGTTTTATCAGCACTTCGGTTCCTTCTTGCCTGCTTCTAATGGTGTGCAAGGATTTACGAAGTTGATTTATACTGGAGAAACAGTGTCCACATTTGCAGTGCACCTCGTGCTTATACTGCTTGTTACATTTGCTATCACAGTTATCAGACTGGCAGCACAAAAAGAAAAAGCAGTTAATCCTGCAGTGTCTGCAAAGCAGTTAGCTCATTAAAAAGGAAAATCCATCATTCCCGATGGATTTTCCTTTTTATTTAGTATAGCTGTCTGTTATCAGTTAAGATAACTACTTCTTCTGCTTTAACAGGCTTTGAGAATAAGAAGCCTTGGATACTGTAGCAGCCCATTTCCTGCAGTAAATGGAGCTGTTCTTTTAGTTCAACACCTTCTGCCACAAGATTGAGATTCAGATTGTTAGCTAAAGTGATAATTGTATGGACGATTGCATTATTTGTTTCTGTTCCAAGATTTTGGACAAATTCTCTTGGGATTTTGAGTGCATCAATCGGCAGCTCTGTTAAATAGGACAAAGAGGAATGACCTGTTCCGAAGTCGTCAATGGAAATTCGGACACCCAGTTCTTTCAGCCTATGCATTGTAGCTACAGTTCTTTCAATTTGGTTCATGGCAATCGCTTCTGTAATTTCAATGATTAGGTAGTTTGGATCAAAGCCTGACTCAGCCAATGAAGCAGCAATAAAATCGACAAGCTGCCTTGATTGAAATTGTTTAGGCGAAATATTAATTGATACCTGAATCATATTACCACTGTCGTGCCATTCTCTTCCTTGTCTGCATGCTTCCTTTATAATCCATTCGCCAATTGGAATAATCAAGTTTGTTTCCTCTGCAAGATCGATAAAGTGAAAGGGTGACAGCAACCCTAACTTTGGGTGCTCCCATCTGATTAATGCTTCTACACCATATATAAGGTCTTCTTGTGTATCAACTTGCGGCTGATAATACAAGATGAACTCTTCATTAAGGATAGCATGATGCAAATCCTGTTCTAGTCTTAAGTGATTTTCCGAGATACCCTCCATTCCAGACTTATAAAAATTATACTGGTTTTTCCCGTTCTTTTTGGAATAGTACATGGCAATATCAGCTTGTTTCATCATGGTGACAGCACTTTTTTCTTTTCCTTCAGATAAAGAAATACCCATGCTAGGTGTTGTGATTACATAATTATTTTTAATGAAGTAAGCAGGGGTTAATACCTTCATCATTTGCTCGAGCATTTCGATGATTTCAGCCTCTGTCATAGAATTCTTTAACAGAATCGTAAATTCGTCTCCTCCCAGTCTGGCAAGTGTGTCACCAGGACGTATTACAGAGGCCAGCCTTTTTGATATGGCAACAAGCAATTCATCACCTGCATCATGCCCTAATGAGTCGTTAATAACTTTAAAACGATCAAAGTCAATGAAAATAACAGCCAATAAGCGTGATTTAGCTGATTTTATCTCTTTTCTCAGTGATTCCTCAAAGTAAGCTCTGTTCGCTAAACCTGTCAGTGAATCATGATAAGCTAAAAACTGTATTCTTTCATTGCTTGCAATTGTATTTGTAATATCTTTTGAGATAACGAAAACGCCGGCAACCTCCATGTTTATATACATCGGTATGAAGGTTATATAATAGAAATATCTCTTGCCGTTTGAATCACGATAATCCACTTCAAAGCTTTGGTGCAAACCTTGAAGTGCAATATGAAAATACTTCTCAATAAACGCCTGTTTTTCTTTAAATATATGAAAATAAGAAGTTCCTAAAAAGGATTCTACTGGTTCATAAGCCATCCTGATAAAAGCGTTGTTTATTTCAATAATATTACCTTGCAAATCAAGAGTCATCGCCGCATCTGGATGAAATTTGAACAAGGACATAAACTTTTGATTATCTGCGCTGGCTGTTTTAAGAAGCCTTTTATAATTTGCCAGAATAGTAATCTGTCTTGCCATTATAAGGAGGACTGATAAGAAGCCCCCAACAGCCAGAACAGGATGATGATGATCTACTAGAATAATAAAGGATATTAAAAATAAGAATGCAGAATACGGAAGGAAAATTTGTAAAAAATCATATCTCCGTCTTTTTGTCATGGCATAATATGCTGGATTTCTTCTTGGCACAATGCTGGCTAACGCGATAATTAGCAAAGATAATATAAATAAAGGATCAAAATAGCTTCCAGTATTGTATTGGGTGACAAACAGCAAATACATATATCCTGTATCTGCAGCAATTTGCAAGAGTATTCCTATTAAAATTATCGTTAAATTTATTCGGAGGGGCAGCTCTTTAATAGAAAAAAGTATAATTAGTGCTCCTATTAATAAGGCGAGGTCACCTAAAGGATATCCGATTGCCACACCTAGAAAAACCCCTGTATAACTTGGATTTTTAAACAATGGCTCAAGTAGGAAATAGTAGCTCAAACAAAAGGCAACAATCATTACGAGCATTAATTCAAATACCAGCTGAACACTTTGGAGCAAGGTCCTTTGCTTGCTGAAGTAATGGATAAATCCAGTTAAATAAAAGAAAATCTGCAGCATGTAGAAAATGTCGCTGTAATCCGGAAAAGGAACAGTTTGGAGTAATATACTCTCCTGATATAACCAAATCAGCTCTGCAATAAAGTAGGTAAAGGTTCCGCCAGCAAACCAAAACCAAAGGATTTTTTCAGGTGTGATACTTCTTCTATAAGAATAGAACAACACGCCTGAGGAAATGAGGGCACCTACAGCAGATAAAATATTATTGCTCACCACGGTTAAATAATTATCTGTACCAAACAGCAAAACAGCATAATAGATTAATATATAGCTGATAATAATAAAAACACCGATTCCAACCTTGTATGTATTCTTCACCATGCTCATCCTTTATCCTCAATAACAAAAATAATAATTGGGTATTTTGTCTCATTATATACGAAAAAATAGGTTATTCCTACAGAATAAGGAAATGTTTTAGCTGGTACTATTTTCTAAAAGACTTGTCTATTTAATATTAAAAAGAAACATTTTGTATTGTACCTGTCCTTTTTACGATTCGAGAGAACATTTGCCTAAAAAATGCATATATATAATTGACGTATTGTTGATATACATTTAAAATCTTTCCTAAGGGAAACTTTTTTAAGTGGAGCAAACAAACAGTGGATTATGAATTAGCTGAATGATTTAAAAATTGAACAAAAGGGGAATGAAAATGCCGGATAATTTACTGCTAGCTTTTGGGTTAACCTTATTAGCTGGGCTCGCAACAGGTATCGGGAGTTTACTAGCGTTACTTACTTCCACGACAAATACGAAATTCTTGTCATGGATGCTTGGATTTTCTGCAGGTGTAATGATTTATGTGTCGATGGTTGAAATTTTCGTAAAAGCAAAGGATTCACTTGTTGGTTATTTAGGGGAACAGCAAGGGAATTGGGCGACTGTCGGCGGTTTTTTTGCAGGAATTTTGTTAATAGCTTTAATCGATAAGTTTGTGCCAGAACAGGGCAATCCGCATGAATTGAAGAAGGTCGAGGATTTATCATCTCCAAAGAAGCTAGCAGATCCTGCCCTGTTGAAAATGGGTACTTTTACAGCACTCGCCATCGCAATTCATAATTTTCCGGAGGGAATTGCTACATTTACTGCTGCACTGCAAGATCCGGCACTTGGAGTTGCCATTACTGTCGCAATTGCGATTCATAATATTCCAGAGGGAATTGCTGTTTCCGTTCCCATCTATTTTGCAACAGGAGATAGGAAAAAGGCATTCAAACTATCCTTTTTATCTGGTCTAGCGGAGCCGGTAGGCGCCGTCGTGGCATTCTTGATTTTAATGCCGTTTTTGAATGACCTAATGTTTGGTCTTATATTTGCTGCAGTTGCAGGAATCATGGTTTTCATTTCCTTAGATGAATTATTGCCTGCTGCAAAAAAATACGACGAAGGCCACTTGTCCATTTATGGTCTAATAGCAGGAATGGCTATTATGGCAGTCAGCTTGCTGCTATTTATTTAGATTAAAAGCAGCAAGGTGACTCCTTATTTTAAAAGCTTTTTATTTTCGATTTCCATTTTTTCTACCTCAAGCTTCATTTTATCTGTCTCCAACAAAAAATTTTCATGTTTTAATTTTTCAAGGGCGATTTCATCTTGAAGTATCTTCCGTTTTAATTTGAGCTTATCTTTAGAGTGCTCTGTAACAATGGCGATTATAGGAATGGCAAATATCATAATTACTGCGACTAATCCTGTCATTATTTTCCTCCTTATAATTGTCTTATTATTGATTATACGATAAACCCTTGAGTATGTTTCAGAAGATTCGATAATTGTATGACAATCTAATTAAAAAAGAGGAGTTAATGGAAATTCCTCTTTTTTTGTATTACGATGTAGACAAGCATTTTTACCAATTAACGGGGTGAAAGCAATGAATGAAAAAGCTGCAGTAGGAGAAAAGGCGGCAGTTGATTTTGTAAAAGACGGGATGATTATAGGCCTAGGTACAGGATCAACAGTCTACCATACGATATTGAAAATAGGGGAAATGGTTCGCAAAGGGATGAAGATTAAAGGGGTTGCAACCTCTGTTCAAACAGAAAAACTTGCAGCGGAACAAGGAATACCGCTTTTGTCAATTGATGAAGCACAGACGATTGATGTAGCAATTGATGGAGCGGACGAAATAGACCATCACTTTTATGCAATCAAAGGCGGAGGCGGGGCTTTGCTGAGAGAGAAAATAATTGCAAAGGCTTCTAAAAAATTTGTTGTAGTTGCTGATTCAAAAAAAGTTGTACAACGATTAGGCAAGTTTCCTCTTCCTGTCGAAGTTGTCCCATTTGGAGCAGGGAAAACGGAGGGGTATATCCAAAAATTCGGCTGTCAAACAGTTTTAAGAATGCAAGGGGATAATCCGTACGTTACAGATAACGGCAACTATATCATTGATTGTCATTTTGAAGAGATAGATGATCCGAAACAGCTGGAGAGAGAGCTGAATAACATTACAGGTGTTGTCGAAAACGGCTTGTTTGTTGACATAGTCAAGCATGTTATTACAATTGACGAGGATAAACATGCAATCTTCCTTGACGTGCTTGAATAAACTATCATAAAAGAAATGAGAAATGCTGGCTTCCAAAAAACCTTTAACTCTGTTAGAGGTTTTTTTTATCCCGTCTAAAAATGTTCATAAATTCCTCACAATATCTCCATTTTTTTTACTTTATTAAAGTTTCCATTTTATTTTGTAAGTTATATCATCGTTACATGGATATTTTATAATATGAAAAATTGTCGGAAGGGACAGGTTAAAATCTGGTAACAGCTTCTGATGCGATAAGTGAAAGGGAGAGAAATCTATGTCATTACGAGAAGATGCTTTACAAATGCATCAAGAAAAACAAGGGAAACTGGAAGTAAGCGCTAAGGTGGAGGTCAAGAATGCTAAAGATTTAAGTTTAGCATATTCACCTGGTGTGGCAGAGCCTTGTAAGGTAATTCATGAGCAGCCTGAGACGGTTTATGATTATACCATGAAAGGAAATATGGTTGGTGTTGTTACAAACGGAACCGCAGTTCTTGGTTTGGGCAATATCGGAGCAGCTGCTTCTTTGCCTGTTATGGAAGGGAAGGCTATTCTTTTCAAGAGCTTTGCTGGAGTAGATGCATTTCCGATTGCTCTAAACACAACTGATCCGGACAAAGTTGTCGAGACAGTCCAATTAATGGCTGCTGGTTTCGGTGGAATTAACTTGGAGGATATCGCAGCACCGCAATGCTTTGAAATCGAGGAGCGTCTAAAGAAGCAATTGGATATCCCGGTATTTCATGATGATCAGCACGGAACAGCAATTGTAACTGTTGCAGGACTGCTGAATGCCTTAAAAATTGTGAAAAAAGAATGGAAAGATATTAAGATTGTCTTAAATGGAGCAGGAGCTGCAGGTATTGCTATCACGAAGCTTCTTTACGCATATGGTGTCACAAACATGATTATGTGCGATACAAAAGGAGCTATCTATGCGGGTCGTCCTGAAGGTATGAACAAAGTGAAGGAATCTGTTGCTGCTTATACGAATGTAAACAAAGAATCTGGCTCTTTAAGTGATGTGATTAAAGATGCAGATGTATTTATTGGTGTATCTGTTGCAGGTGCTCTGACTAGCGAAATGGTATCAACGATGAATAAAGATGCTATCATTTTTGCAATGGCAAACCCAGTTCCGGAAATCACGCCGGATGATGCGAAGGCTGCAGGAGCGGCTGTTGTTGGAACAGGCAGATCTGACTTTCCGAACCAAGTTAACAATGTTCTTGCATTCCCGGGGATTTTCCGTGGAGCGCTTGATGTGCGTGCAACAGACATTAATGAAGAGATGAAGCAAGCGGCAGTTGGTGCGATTGCTGATTTGATTGAGGAGTCAGAATTGAATCCTGATTATGTAATCCCAAGCCCGTTTGATCCTCGTGTTGCCCCTGCAGTGGCAGCAGCTGTGGCTATTGCCGCGATGGATACAAAGGTTGCGAGAATTATGGTAGATCCTCAGCAGGTGCTTAATAGAACTGCTGAACTGACAAGCATTGGCAACTAAATAAACAGAGGCTGCAGCATGGAGCTGCAGCCTCTTCAATTAGGAAGATTGGCCTTCCAAAACAGGATTTGCCTCTTGAAGGGATTTTTCTTTTTTCAGTTTAATGCTGAAAAGCAGGTTCAAAAGGATGGCTACAAGACTTCCGGAGATAATGCCGTCACTGACAATAATTCGCAGTGCAGAGGGAAGCTGTGCAAACAAATCAGGAACAGCTGTAGCTCCAAGACCGATAGAAACAGAGCAAGCCATTATGAGAAGATTTGCTTGTTTACTGAAGTCAACAGTGCTGAGCATCTTAATACCAGATGATACCACCATCCCGAACATAACGACTGTAGCTCCGCCGAGGACTGGTGTCGGAATGACGGTTGCGAATGCCGCTATTTTTGGAATCAATCCTAGAAATACTAATATCCCGCCTGCGGCAACTACTACATTTTTGGTTTTCACCTTTGACAGCTGTACAAGACCGACGTTTTGCGCGAAGGTATTATATGGGAAAGCGTTCAATATACCCCCAAGTGTGATGGCAACACCTTCTGCCCGATAGCCGCGAGTCAAGTCTTTATCAGACAGTGGCTTTTCACATATTTTGCTGAGTGCAAAGAAAACACCAGTTGATTCAATGACAATAACAATTCCGACTACCAGCATTGTTAAAATCGGGCCAATTTCAAATGTAGGTGTGCCGAAATAGAAAACGCTTGGCAAACGGAACCAGCTTGCTTCTGCGACTGGGGAAAAGTCGACTTTTCCCAACAGCGAAGCTGCTGCCGTACCTGCAATAATCCCGGCCAATACGGATAATGATTGGATAAATCCTTTTGAAAAGCGGCTTAAAATAAGAATGAAAAACAAGACACTAAAGGATAAGACAAGGTTTTCAATGGAGCCGAAATCAGGACTTGCTGCTCCGCCTCCCATGTTTTTTATTCCTGATGGTATTAGCGATAAGCCGATGATTGTCACGACTGTACCGATGACAACTGGTGGGAATAGCTTCGCAATCTTGCTGAAGAGTGGTGCACAGACGATGATGAACAAACCTGTTATGATAATGGCTCCATATATGGCTGTAATGCCATAGTTAGTTCCGATAGATATCATCGGAGTAACTGCGACGAAGGAGCTTCCTAACACTACTGGCAGTCCAATTCCTAAATACTTGTTTTTCCAAGCTTGTAATAATGTCGCGATGCCGCATGTTAGCAAATCAATTGCTACCAAGTAAGCGAGTTGTTCTGCTGTTAGCTCTAAGGCTCTCCCTACTAATAAAGGTACAAGGATAGCTCCTGCATACATCGCGAGCACATGCTGAAGTCCTAAAGAAAAGATTTTCCCGTTGTTCAGTTTTGTTTTTGTCATCATTATCACTCTTTCATCCTTTAATGTTAATTAATCTAACATAACAAGTTAGTTTAATTAACATAATAAAGAGTGGAGAAAAATAAGTCATTAGTTATAATGTACAAAATATTTAGAAAATATAGTTTAATTTACACCTGCAGTCGGGTGTTGTGACTGCAATATGGATTTAATACGAAATGCCAATCTTAAATGAAAGGTTGTATCTGCATCTTTCAGGCTTCTTCCTAGAAGTTCTTCGCATTTTTCTAAACGGTATATGACTGTATTTCGATGAACAAATAATCTTTTTGCTGTCTCTGAAATTTGACAATGTGTTTCCAAATATACAGACAAGGTGTGCAGGAGAATTTGTGCATCTTCTTCTTGCTGTTTGGTCGAAAGTCCTTGGAAAATATGATCGCAGAACTCCTGAAGGTCCTTTTCAGGAATTATCCGCAGCATTTCTGAAACATCTTTAGGACGATGCACTTGAATAAACTGGGCTTTTGCGGACAGCAAGCCTGTATGATAGGCGCTTAATGCCTCTTTATAAGCATTCTGCATATTAATTAGCTGATGACTGATGTTACTGATCCCAAATGACATCGTTTTTTTGAAGATTTTTTCGATATTAGCTTGAAGTTCTTTCAAGTAGTCAATCGCCTGTGAACGGAATTCTACATTAGAATCTCCAGCTTCCATGATTAGGATACAATAATCACCTTTAACAAACAGTTGTGTTAGAAAAGGAGCCTTTATTATTTCAGTCTCAAGAAATTCGTACAGATAGTCAGTTTCTAGCTGGTGCTGGGCGAATGTTTTATGGACATCATTTTGATCGACTTTGCCCAGAATCATTAAACAAGGTTGTTCGCTTGTTAAGGAAAATTCCTTTGCTCTGCTGGCAATTTCCTCTTTTGAAGATATTCTTCCTTCTACCATGTTCAAAAAGAACTCATTGCGTGCCCTTCTGGCATATTGTCTTTCCGTATTTTCCCGCATCAGTTCAAAAGTGAGGACATTTGTGGCCTGCTCAATTGTTAAAAGTAAATTTTTATCATGAATAGGCAGGCTGCCCAACGATATTAAAAATGCTGGTTTCCCGATTGGTGTGTGGATTGGAAATGCCCCAAACACTTCTTCTGTGTATCTAGATGAAAAGAATGTACAGGCAGTACTGTTTAGAAACAAGCGGAAATCATCTGCGTATAAATTCATGATAATTTCACTGATTGGATGTTTCGAATGGGAGGAAGCATGGACTTGAAAATGCTGATCGAGCAGAATCACCCTTTGCCCAATCATATTGGATAAATCGTCGAGCAACTTTTTTATCCCTTTTCCTTTTAATATATGCTGTGTAAATTTCCTGTGCGTTTCAAAAGCGGTCAGTAAATCGGACGTCCGCTCATTTAACATATATTGCAATGTTGTATTTACAATTTCCCCCAGAGATTTCTCGAGCGGAATTTGCATGATCGGAAATTGATGGGTGTTGGCATATTGAATAACTTCTGCCGGAATATTTTCTAAGAAGCGGTGTGTTTTAATACCCAATCCTGCGCATTCTTGTTTATGCATGGATTGGACCAGCTCCAAAAGCTGTGCTGGATCATCCTTCAAGTGGTAGGCGGTGGTTACAAGAAAATCATTTTCAAACAGGAAGTCAATGATGTCTGGAGCATCCATCATTGTGACGTTTTTAATTTCCCTGCCCAATCCATTTTTCCCGGCAAGGACTTCCACATCATGTAAAGCTGGTTTATTAAGAAGATCAATCAGTTTCATATTAGCCTCCTTCTAGAATACCGTTTTATTTTCTTTATATTATAACGGCAACTTAGTTAATTTGCACAAAAAATTTTGACAATTCTAACATAGTCTCTAATGAATTCAGGAAATATCGTCTTTATGATTAATTAATAAAAACTGCTTGTTGGCATAACCGCTTAAATAAAGGTAGTTTGCTAGGAGGAAGTGAGGCATAATGATGAAAACATCCATTCAAGTGAACGAACAAGAAATAGACAACTGGCTTAAATGGCTGTCTGAATATGGACAATCAGAAGACGGAGGAGTGACACGCCTCCTTTATGATGAAAGCTGGGCGGAAGCACAAAGTGCCTTAAAGGTAAGGATGGAACAAATCGGATTGTCTGCACAATTTGATGGTGTAGGAAACTTATTCGGCAAGCTTGAAGGAACGGATAAATCAGCAAAACCGATTTTAACCGGTTCCCATATTGACACAGTCGTTAATGGCGGCAAATATGATGGCGGATTTGGAATTATCGCAAGTTGCTTGGCGGTTAGCTATCTTGCTGATAAATACGGACACCCGTTGAAAACGATAGAAGTGGTGTCTTTATGCGAGGAGGAAGGAAGCCGTTTCCCACTTGCATTTTGGG
>JAPSHL010000068.1 GCA_031179905.1 Bacillus sp. (in: firmicutes)
CTTTGCATCAGCAGGACGGATGACAGATAGACCAGGCATTGCGCGCAAGGAAGCAAGTTGTTCGACTGGCTCATGTGTTGGTCCATCTTCACCAACAGCAATACTGTCATGTGTAAAGACATATGTGACAGGAAGGTTCATTAATGCTGCCAGACGAATAGCAGGACGGAGATAGTCAGAGAAAACAAAGAATGTCGCACCAAATACCTTCACTCCGCCGTGAAGTGCCATACCGTTAATAGCTGCACCCATAGCAAATTCACGAACGCCAAACCAGATATTTTTCGCTGCATAGCCATCAAGACCAAAATTCTTCTCATGGCCAATCAGCGTTTTATTAGATCCTGCCAAGTCAGCTGAACCGCCAATAAATGCAGGAATCGCTTTCGCTGCTGCTTGAATGCTCTTTCCAGAAGAATCTCTTGTTGCAATTGCACTTCCTGCTTCAAAGTCAGGCAGACTATCCTGAAGATTTGCAGGAACTTCACCTTTAATTGCTGTTTCCAGCTGAATTGCAAGCTCTGGATATTCAGCTTTATAGGCTTCATACATTTCATTCCAAATCTTTTCCTTTTTTTGACCTTCAGCAGCCAATCCTGCATAATGATCAGCAACCTCTGTTGGCACATGGAATGCTTCCTCGTGTTCCCAGCTGTAAGCTTGCTTTGCAAGCAATGTTTCATCAGCTCCAAGTGGCGCACCGTGAGAAGCAGATTTTCCGCCTTTATTCGGAGAGCCGAAGCCAATAACAGTCTTAACTTCAATCAAAGTCGGTACATCTGATTTCTTTGCTTGTGCGATAGCCCCTTGAATTGCCGCAATATCATTGCCATCTTCCACACGAAGGACTTCCCAGCCATATGCTTCAAAACGCTTTTGCACACTTTCTGAGAAGGAAAGATGAAGGTCTCCGTCCAGAGAGATATCATTGGAATCATAAAGGACAACCAATCTTCCAAGCTTTAGATGAGCTGCAAGAGATGCTGCTTCTGCAGAAACCCCCTCCATTAAATCACCATCACCACAGATGCTGTATGTATAATGGTCGACTACTTGATAGTCTTCTTTATTATAAGTTTCAGCAAGATGTCTCTCTGCCATAGCCATCCCCACTGCCATAGCAATTCCTTGTCCAAGCGGACCCGTTGTTGCTTCTACTCCAGGAGTGTGGCCAAATTCCGGATGTCCAGGTGTTTTGCTTCCCCACTGGCGGAAGTTTTTCAAGTCGTCAATACTCACTCCATAATTAAACAAGTGAAGCAGGCTGTATAACAGCATGGATCCATGTCCTGCTGACAAAACGAAGCGGTCACGATTAAACCATTCTGGGTTGGCAGGATTATGATTCATTTCCTTTGCCCAAAGTGCATACGCCATCGGTGCTGCACCCATTGGCATTCCCGGATGCCCTGAGTTGGATTTCTCGATTGCATCAATGGAAAGCGTTCTAATTGTATTGACTGCCATTTGTTCAATATTTACTTTAGTTATTTCGCTCATCTATACCAGTCCTTTATTTTTTTTATTATCTGTTAATAAATGCAATCCCGTCTGTTTGAACAGCCAGTTGGCCCGTTACTTGCTCCTGCTTTACCCAAGTAAGAATTTCATCTGTCAGGTCATTGGCAAGAATGCGGTCAGCTGCAGTCGGGTTTGTCCCCATGCAAAGTGCTTCATCAACTTCCGTATATTTAAAATCAACGTTTAGATTGTCGACTACTTTTTCTTTCGCCAAACCTGCTGAAGCGGCGCTATAAATGAGTACGGAGGAAGTGTTCCATTCCGTAAAGCTTGATTCAATACGCCCTTTCAGTGCCTCAATTTCATCTTCAGCAAATTGCGGTGCAAAGAAATGGCCGTCTCCTGCATTTGAAATGTCCTCCAACATTTTCGTGGAGGGGCTTCCATCAATTGAAAAACCGAATAAACGCGGTTTATCATATTTTAATGAGTTAATTGTATCCTTTACTCTAAGAATATTATCAACGATGCTGTTCAACGCTGTATCATAACCTAGTGATGAGACAGAACCTTCAATATCATTAAAAATCGACACCGGAACAAACAAAGAGCGTATGGAAGAATGGCCAGCCAAATAGGCATCCCATTTTTCTTTCGCCTCTGCATTTCCAATGACAACAGCAGTATCTACTGCAGAGAAAGTTTCTTCCCACTTATCATCTCCGGGATATGCAGACACCATCAGCATAGAATCGCTCAAATAAGGAGAGTCGCTGTTTATATTAAGCTCCTTATATCTTGCTGTACCCGTTCCCTTTTCTATCTCCATTCCAACCAATTCGTGCTTAGGAGTTAAATGAAGCTGCAACTTATACACTATTTGTTTGACCCCTGCAGGCAAACTCCCAAAGACAATTACTCCAACTTTCAAAGCATTTTACCCCCTAAATTTATGCATGCGTTTTTTTACTTTCATATAATGGTATTATATAGGATTATTAGAGCAATGGAAAAAAACTTGTCTTTTAGAGAATTTTTTCTGGCAGACTTTTCAGACTTATCCCTAACTTAGCAAAGCCCTGCTTCCAGTTCACCGATAGCATTGACCCTTTGAGCGTGCCTGCCTCCTAAAAACTCAGCATTCAGCCATGCTTCCACAATAGTCAGCGCTAATCCTTCTCCAGTTACACGCTCGCCAAGACAGAGAATATTGCTGTCATTATGCTCTCTTGTCGCTTTTGCTGTGAACGCATCCCCAACAGCAGCAGCACGAATACCCTTGATTTTATTCGCAGCAATGCTCATGCCAATGCCTGTCCCGCAGCAAAGAATCCCTAAATCAGCTTGCCTAGAATTAATAGCATCTCCTACCGCTTTCGCAAATCCGGGAAAATCAACACTGTCAGTGCTCGTACAGCCAAAATCGAGGACCGACATGCCCTTCTCCTCCAAATATGCCTTAACCGCCTCTTTTAAATGAAACCCGCCGTGGTCACTTGCGATCGCCAGCTTCATTCTCCTATCCCCTTTCAAACTAGTTTATCTTTTTTTCATGAAAATATTTTGACAGGTACATTCTATCATATATTCGTACGTACATGTATAGGAAAATTGACGATTTGTTTTAAAATTCATACTGACAACCACATTGGTACGTACATGTAAAAACTCTACTATAACACTAATCTCAAAAACCTACATTTCAGCCTTTTTATATTTGAAATTTCTCACATCTTTAACATATATTTAACAAAATAACAAGGGAGGAAAATAATGGACGGTGACTTTTAGTTTTTTCTACTTTGATAGTTGTGCTTTTACTTATTTATTCTTTACCCTTAGGTTATACACTACTAAAAAACTGAACTTTATCATTTCAGGAATTATATATTTCATTATTGGAATTATTATAATGATCATTATAGCCATCAGAAAATCAATGAAACAATAAAGGCCTGCTCCTTGTGGAGGCAGACCTTTTTCATACCATTTAAAAATCAAAATTATCTGGATCTGGACCTACGCGCAGATTTTCATTTAATCCTGAGATTTGTTCCATCTCATTGTCTGTCAGTGTGAAGTCAAACACATCTGCGTTTTGGATAATACGATGTTCTTTAATAGATTTTGGTATTGTAATAATGCCATTTTGTAAATCCCAGCGGATGATGATTTGGGCAACAGATTTATTGTACTTTGCCCCAATATTTTTTAACAGCTCATGATCTAACAACTGACCTTGCATTAACGGAGACCAAGCCTCTACTTGTATTCCGTGTCTTTGGCAGAATGATTTTAATTCTGTTTGTGTAAGTTTTGGATGAAGCTCCACTTGGTTAACCATCGGTACAATTTCTGTATCCTTCATTAAATCCTCCAGATGGTGAATTTGAAAATTACTTACACCGATAGCCTTTACTTTTCCATTCTTATAAATTGTTTCAAGCGCTCTCCACGCTTCCTTATATTTACCAGCCTTTGGCCAATGAATTAAATAAAGGTCCAAGTAATCAAGACCAAGCTTTTCTAAGCTTGTCTCAAATGCTGCTAATGTTTCTTCATAACCTAGATCATCATTCCAAACCTTTGAAGTAATAAAAAGATCTTCACGGTTGATTCCAGCAATCGCGATTCCCTCCCTGATTCCTTGGCCGACACCTGACTCATTTTGGTATATAGCTGCCGTATCAATACTGCGGTATCCGTTTTTAATTGCAGCGCGAACTGATTCTACAACTGTAGCACCATCCTCGACTTGGAATACTCCTAATCCTAACCACGGCATTTGTACTCCATTTGATAATGCAACTGTATCTTGTAAATTATTCATGTTATTTACCCCATTCTTTTATATTTGCTTTTTTCTCTAACAATAAACTCCAGCCTGTAAGCAATACTGCGGCTACGACCATCGCACCGCCAACCCAGGCTGTATGAATCAGTCCTAATGAGTTAGTAACAACTCCACCTAAATAAGAACCAATTGCGATTCCTGCATTAAATGCAGCAATATTTAAGGCAGAAGCAACATCAACTGCACCAGGGACATAGCGCTCTGCAAGCATGACGACATATACTTGCAGCCCAGGTACGTTCATAAACGCTAACAATCCCATCATAATAATCATTGCAAGGCCCACACCTTTATACGGCAAGGCAAAAATCAGCAAAAATAATATGATAGCTTGGGCAATGAACATATAAAACAGTGCTATAAGCGGCTTTTTATTAGAAAGTCTTCCTCCAATCATATTCCCTATTGCGATGGCAACCCCGTATAAAAGCAGGATACCGGCAACGGTACCTTCCTTAAAACCAGTAATTTCATGGAGAAGTGGAGAAAGATACGTAAAGACTACAAATGTCCCTCCATAACCTAATGCTGTGATAATGAACAGAAGCAGTAATCTGCCGTTTGTCACTAACGAAATCTGATCTTTAAAAGTAGAAGGCTTGGCCTTTGAAAGATTCTTCGGCACAAGTATGCCGTTAGCAATAAATGCAATAACACCAACTAGCACAATTGCTACGAATGCTAAACGCCAGCCAAATTGCTGGCCAATGAATGTTCCGATTGGAACACCTGTAATTGTTGCTACTGTTAGTCCTGTAAACATGATCGAGATAGCACTTGCTCTTTTATCCTTACTGACAAGATCTGCCGCGATTGTAGAGCCGATTGACATGAAGATACCATGTGATAATGCAGAGATAATTCTTGCGGCTAACAGTACAGTAAGACTGCTTGCTGCAGCAGCGATACTGTTACCAATAATGAACACGACCATAATCCATAATAATAATGTCTTTCTGGAAATACTTGACGTGATAGACGTCAAAACCGGCGCTCCGATTGTGACGCCAAGGGCGTAAATAGATACTGTCAATCCTGCTGCTGTGATACTGACATTTAGATCAGCTGAAATCAGCGGGAGAAGACCGACACTTATAAATTCTGTTGTACCAATTGCGAAAGCACTGACTGCCAATGCAAGCAAGGCATACACGCTTCCATTTTTTCGATTGTTCATATGTCCTCCTTCTTTATGCTTGATATATGATTGTCCACTAGTGGAAAGAAATAGTTATCAGCTTGCTTTTCTGCCGGCAAATGTTATTATGAATCATATGAACATCTTTGAGAAGTACGTACTTTCTTGTGACATAGGAACCTAGAAGTACTATAGGTACTTTTTAGTGCCTATAAAATTACCTGGAGGTAAAAGTATGGAAAAGAAGAAATACAATATTTCTGTTGAGGCAACACTTGAGGTAATCGGCGGTAAGTGGAAGTGTGTAATCCTTTGCCATCTTACTCATGGAAAAAAACGGACAAGCGAATTAAAGCGATTAATGCCAAATATTACCCAAAAAATGCTGACACAGCAGCTGCGTGAATTAGAAGATGACGGCATTATAAACCGCATTATCTATCAACAAATTCCTCCTAAAGTGGAATATGAGCTGAGTGATTATGGAAGAAGCTTGCAGAGCATCCTTGATGCACTATGCAATTGGGGAGAAAGGCATATTACGAAGGTATACGGCGACAAAACCCTCGTGCTTGAAGACAGCATCTTAAATAAGTAAACAAGAAGAGACTGGGACATAAGTATTCCAGTCTAAGATAAACCTGAACTATTATGCGAACTTCTAAACTTTCGCATAATAATTCAGGTTCTTTATATATTTTGTTTTCGGTCTGGATATAAACCTACTATTATTAAAAATATTAATGGAATAGAGCAGAGGACACTAGAATCCTGCGGGAAATAGAGGAAAGGATGAGACCCCGTGGAAAGCGAGTGACCGGAGCAGAATGGAACGAACGTGATTATATATAAGTATTCGAAGAAGTCCAATGTTTACTAGTTAGATTAAAATTATTTGTCTTTTTGGGATGATATATTTTGTTTTGCCCCGCCCTTTTTTCCTAATTGACAATATAATGTAGAGCCGTTTGCAACTGCAGGTCATTTTCATCTTTTTGCATTTCCATTCTGACAGCTTGCTGCATCTTTTCCGCTGTGTTTGCGTCAATCGTTCCAGTCTCTGCTAGATTATTGCTTCCTTGAAATGCCTTTACGGCAATTTCTGTCTGATTACTGTAATAACCATCTTGTCTGTCTGTCCGATAGCCAAGGCTTGTCAAAATTTCCTGGGCATATTTAACTTGCTCATTATTCATTTCTCGCTTTAGTGTATTGTCTATCTGGAGTGGATGGGTATTATACAAAGCTGATTTCTCTACTTCTAAGTTTGGTTCTATCCCTTTTTTATGAATCCAGTTCCCATCGGGTGTAAGCCATTTAAACAAAGTCAGTTTTATTTTGCTTCCATCCTCCATTGGCACCGCCTGCTGAACCGTCCCCTTACCGAAAGTCTTTTCCCCGATAAGCGTGTAGTTTGCTGCTTCTTTCAGTGCTCCTGCCATTATTTCAGACGCTGACGCACTGCCTTTATCTACCAGAACGACTACTGGATATTCCTTCTTTTGCTTTAATTCAGAGTAGAACTGCTCTGTTTCTCCATCTCTATGTTCAATCTGCACGAAAGGCTTATCAGATGTAACAAACTCTTCTAGAATATCATTTACACTAGTAAGCAAGCCGCCAGGGTTACCTCTGACATCGAGTATTAAACCAGCAATTCCTTGATCTTCCTGTTCTTGTAATGCCTTATTAAATTCAGCAGCTGTATCCTGTGAAAAGGAGGTAATTTCAATATAGCCAATATTTTCTCCACCCTCCCTCTTTATCGAAGGATGAACAGTGATTTGTGGCACTTCATCGCGGACAACTGCTATTTGCAGCGGCTTTTCAAGCCCTTGTCTAACAATTTCTATTTCTACCTTTGTCCCCTTTTCTCCCCTGATTTTTTTTGTCACATCATACAAATCATAGCCCTTCACACTTTCTCCGTCCACCTTAACAATTTCGTCATTTGCTTTAATGCCTGCCTTTTCTGCTGGTGAGTTCTTTATAGGTGATACAATGATGACTTTATCATCCTCCGCGCTGATTTCAGCACCAATACCTTCAAAAGAGGAATCAAGAGCTTGTTCAAACTGTTTCGCACTGTCCTTGTCCATATAAACCGAATAGGGATCTTCAAGGGTGGAGAGCATGCCTTTTATCGCCCCCTCTTCTAATGCAGACTTGTCTACTTTTTCAACATAATTGTTTAAGATCAAATTATATGCCTTGTCAACTTTCGATAAGACTGTTGCATTGCTGCTTACTGCTGAATCAGACTTCGTTTTATTTTCTTCCCATAAATTCATTCCGATATAAGTGCCGCCGGCTCCAACTATGAGGGAGCTTGTCATGCAAATCACCAGCAATTTTCGATTCATCTATGATCGTCCTTTCTTCTGCTTCATGAGGATAGCCTTATTCATCTATATGCAGGATGGGGACATGTTATGATGACAGCTTTCTGATGTACTCAAATTAAAGCGAACCTATTTTTCCTAGATGAATAACCTATACAGACGAAAAAAGGAGGAATGCCTAAAATGTTTTATCATATTAAAGAACTAGCATACCAAGCAAAGCCAGAACGACCAGATCCGCTTTTCGCCAGAAGAATTCAAGAACTAATCGGCGGTCAATTCGGTGAAATGTCGGTTATGAATCAATATTTATTTCAAGCATGGGGCACGAGGGATCATGCTAAGTATAGAGATTTACTGTTAGATACAGGAACGGAGGAGATTGGTCATATTGAGCTCTTGTCTACAATGGTTGCCCGTCTCTTGGATGATGCTCCTGTTACTGAACTTGAGACTGCAGCAGCTTCCAATCCTGCGTTAGCCGCGATTATCGGCGGGATGGACCCGCAGCATGCCATCGTATCTGGCTTAGCAGCAACTCCTAAAGACAGCAATGGAGTTCCTTGGAACAGCGGTTATATTATTGCGAGCGGCAACCTGCTTGCAGATATGCGCTCTAACCTCCATGCAGAATCACAAGGAAGATTGCAAGCTGTAAGAATCTATGAACAGACAGATGACAGGGGTATTAAAGATATGCTTTCATACCTTATCGCAAGGGATACTATGCATCAAAATCAATGGCTTGCTGCCATCTATGAACTAGAGCAGCAAGAAGGGGTTGTCGTTCCAAACACATTCCCGAAGGAATTGGAAAAAAGGGAAGTTTCCTATCTTTTCCTTAACCATTCAATGGGAGACGAGAGCAGTAAAGGAAGATGGGCATCCGGTCCAAGTATGGATGGTTTGGGCCAATTCCAGTATGTAAAAGATGTTCCGCCATTCGGTCCTGCTCCAAAACTAAAGCCTGCACCACCTGCTGAGCATAATACACCTCCCAATGTAATGTAACTAAAGAACATAAAAGCCACTGTCTCTTTAAGGCAGTGGCTTAAATATGTTTATTAAAGATCTTTAATAGATAGGACTCTCATTGCATTCAACACAGCGATTAAAGTAACACCAACATCAGAAAATACCGCTTCCCACATTGTTGCCACACCAAAGGCTCCAAGCAGGAGAAATAACGCCTTGACCCCTAGCGCAAACACAATATTTTGCCAAACAACTCTGCGTGTTTTTTTCGCAATAGATATTGCTGCGGCAATCTTGGAAGGTTCATCTGTCATAATGACAATATCAGCTGCTTCAATGGCTGCATCGGAACCTAGGCCACCCATCGCCATTCCTACATCTGCCCGTGCAAGGACAGGAGTGTCGTTAATGCCGTCTCCTACAAATAAAATCTTCTCTTTTGCATGTTTTCTTTTATCGAGCTTTTCTATCTCTTCGACTTTTTCATGCGGAAGAAGCTCCGCATGCACTTCGTCTATATTTAAAGCTTCGGCAACACTTGCTCCAACTGCTGCAGCATCTCCTGTGAGCATGATGGTTTTTTTTATGCCAGCTTGCTTCAATGCTGTGACAGCCCGTGCCGCATCCTCTTTCAGTTGATCAGCGATGACGAGAGAGCCAATAAACTCCTTGTTAGCTGCTACATAGACTATTGTTCCGATCTCTTCTCTTACTACGAAATCTATTTCTTCTTTCACCATCAGCTTTTGATTGCCTGCTATTACTTTAACTCCATTCACAGTTGCAAAAATACCGTATCCTGGCATTTCTTCATAATCATATATTTCTGCTTCTAATACTGTATCACCGTATGCTTTTCTGATTGAATCGGCAATTGGATGGTTAGAGTGAACCTCCGCCACGGCAGCAGTTTTAAGCACATCCTGTGCTGCATATCCGTTTGCTGGATGAACAGACACTACTTCGAAAACTCCCTTTGTTAGGGTACCTGTCTTATCAAACACCGCATACTTAACATCATTCAATGCTTCCAGATAATTGCTGCCTTTAACTAGGATTCCTGCTTTAGAAGCAGCTCCAATACCTCCGAAAAATCCTAGTGGAATGGAAACAACTAGTGCACATGGGCAGGATATAACTAGAAAGATTAATGCTCGATACAGCCACTCAGAAAATGCAGCACCCTCCAAAAGGATAGGAGGAATTACAGCTAATAAGGCTGCTATTATTACAACAACCGGTGTATAATAGCGAGCAAATTTTGTGATAAAGTTCTCTGTCTGTGCTTTTCTGCTACTTGCATTTTGAACTAGTTCCAAAATTTTCGCAACAGTAGACTGGCTGTATTCCTTCGTTACCTTCACTGTGAGCACACCATTTTTATTGATGAAGCCACTGAGAATATCATGTCCAGGTTCCACATCTCTTGGCATCGACTCTCCTGTTAAGGCAGATGTATCAACGCTCGAATTGCCCTCCACTACAAATCCATCAAGAGGTATCTTCTCACCAGGCTTAATGACGATAATATCGCCAATTGCCACATCTTCTGGAGACATTTTTTCAAGGGATTCTCCCCTCTTTACATTGGCATAATCTGGTCTTATATTCATCAAACTGCTGATTGACTTACGTGATCGATTTACAGCTGCTCCCTGAAATAATTCACCGACTTGGTAAAACAGCATGACCGCAACGCCTTCCGGATATTCCTGAATTGCAAAAGCACCTATTGTGGCAATTGCCATTAAGAAATGCTCGTCAAATAATTGGCCGCGAACGATATTTGCGCAAGCACGCCACACAATATCTCCGCCAATTATAAGATAGGCTACCAAAAAAGCAGACAATTTCACAATGCCTTCGAGTGGAAGAAAATAGGCTAATAGAGCAATAATTGTCCCGATGACGAGCCTTGTTATCATTCTTTTCATACCCTTATTTCCATGGTCATGTGAATGTCCGTGGCTATGGCTATGTTGATGGTGGGCGTGCTGATGTTTGTTTGCGTGCCGATCTTCCCCGTCTGCTTTTTCTCTTAGTTTTACATGAGGCTCTAATCGTTTAATCGTCTTTTCCGCTCTTGCAATTATTGGTCCTTCTTCTTCACTGAACTGTAAGGACAATGTTTGTGTCGCAAAATTAACCTGGCATACATCCACACCGTCAATTGTAGAAACACCTCGCTCAATTTTCATAGCACAGTTCGCACAATCCAGCCCTTCTAATATGAAATCTTTCCTTTTCAACTGTCTTCCTTCCTCCACGGTCTTCCCTTCTTTCATTAAACGTCTTAAATGAAATTCTTCCCTGTCTGGTTGGATAGTTTATTTATATCAAATTTAATACTGAAAAATCCCTATATGAACAATTACTCATATATTCATATTATATGTAAGCAGGCTCTAAAGTGTCAACGTTATTTCTAATATAGCTATAAAACAACAGCAGCAGCCAAAAAGTCTAGGCTGCTGCTGTTAAATATCAATGATGTCTTGCATGGTCAATCATCTGCTTTAAAACACTCATTACATGTTCATCATCGCAAGAATAAATCATGGTAGTCCCTTCCCTGCGATATTTAACAAGGCGGAGGTTTTTTAGAAAGCGCAGCTGATGAGAAACTGTCGACTGGAGCATTTGCAGTCTTTCTGCAATTTCATTAACAGAATGCTGCTTTTCTGACAATAAATGAAGTATTTTAATTCTTGTCGGATCTGATAAAGCTTTAAATGTTTGGGAAACAATAAATAATGTCTCCTCATCAAGGATTGCACCAACACCGCTTAATGGGTTCAGCTCTTCATTATTTTTATTATCATTGCCACTCATTTTCATTGCTCCTCGTTTTAAATCATTTCATGATTTTATTATAGCATAGTAACTAAATGGATTAATTGTACGACTGCTTATGGAAAAACAAAAAACTTGTCCACGGAGTGAACAAGTTTTTTTAATCTATTAAATTGGAACAATACCAATTGGGTTGATTGCATTAGATTTAGCTGCATTCCATTGGCCCTTATGCAATTCAAAGTGCAAATGCTGACCTTGAGAATCACCAGTATTACCCATAGTGCCGATACGCTGGCCTTTTGAAACAACCTGACCTGCACTTACTTTTCTACTTCCTGATTTCATATGAGCATAAACAGTTGTGTACTGCTGGCCATTAATAGAGTGTGCAACAAATATTGCTTCACCATAACTGCTTGATGTGTAAGAACGTATAACAACACCATCTGCAGCTGCAACAATGGCAACATTATCACCGCTTGCCGCTAAGTCAATACCAGCATGGAAAGTTCCCCAGCGTTGACCTAAACCAGAAGTGAGAACTCCATTGGCTGGTTTTGTCCAATTTCCTGAGGATACCCCAGGCGTTGAAGCTGCAGAAGATGAACTTGAACTGTTTGAACTTGAACTGCTTGAGCTTGAACTGTTTGAACTTGAACTGCTTGAGCTTGAACTTGGTTTCGAACTAGAACTTGAGCTAGATTTAGAACTTGAGCTGCTCGGCTGTGCTGCTTTTGCTTTAGCTGCTGCTTCTGCTGCTGCCGCTTCTGCTGCTGCTTGTTTCTTTCTTTCTTCCTCTGCTTTTCTTGCAGCCTCAGCTTGACGCTGTTTCTCCAGCTCAATTGCTTTTTCCATTGCTACCTTTTGGTCTGCCAAGATTGCTTCTTCTTCTTCAAGTGACAGCATCTCCGCATGGACATGACCCTCTTCCTCTTTAAGCTGTTTCATCACTTTATTTTTTTCCTTCTTTTTGGAATCTAACTCAGCTTTCATATCTTCCAAATCACTTAACATTGTTTCAAGAGAGCTTAGTTTTTCTTTTAACTCAGCCTTCGAATCTTCCAAAAGCTTCTTATCTGCTTCCTGCTCCTTTAAGATTGCGCGGTCTGCTTCTACAATTGTTGCTACAGCACCGACACGGTCAATGAAGTCACTGATGCTTTGAGCGCCCATTAGGACATCCATATAGCTGACAGCTCCACCTGTTTCCTGCATAGCTCTTGCTCTGTCCTTCAAGACTTCGTTTCTTTCATCAATTCGTTTTTGTGTTTCTTTAATTTGTTTTTCAAGCTTTGCCACATCATCTTTTGTTGTTTCAATCTGTTCTTTCTTTTCGATGATGTTGACTTGAGTAGTAGAAATAGCTGTATTTAATCTCTCCAGCTCTGCTTCAACTGATTCTTGCTCATCATGTATGCTGTCTAACTCTTCATTTTTATTGTTCTTTTCACTTTCTACATCTTGCTGCTTGCTTTCGATCTCCTCTTTTTGCTTATTAAGATCGCTTACGCTTGCTGCATTTGCCGTAGAAAATGGTCCTTGAGCAACTATACCACCAATGCCTAAAGTAGTAACGACTGTCCATTTAACTATTGTATTTTTCAAGCTCAATGCCTTCCCCTCTAAAAAAAAGATTAGTAGATTTTACTGTCTCAAAACTAGTTATTTAGTACTATAACGCCAGAAATAATGCCAATTTAATAGCCTGGGCTTTTATCCAGACTATTAAGATAACAGCATATTGTGATTTATAGGAAGAAGGGACTACTTCTTCCTATTTTCACCTTACACCTTCAAGAACTTGCGAATGCTCATAACACTTCCCCAAATACCGATAACTGCACCCATAAGCAATAGTAATGCTCCCACTTGATATACAAATGGTGTATAATCGAGGATTTGGATGTAATTCCCTGCCAATCTCGGATTCAAGTACTCATACGCATAATAATAAACGACCGATACAATACCAATTGGTATGATTGATCCAATTACGCCGAGCCACATACCTTCCAAGAAGAACGGCCAGCGGATGAACCAGTTTGTTGCACCCACGAGTCTCATAATTTCTATCTCTTTACGTCTAGCAACAATCGTGATTTTAATTGTGTTAGAGATGAGGAACATTGCTGTAAACAGAAGCCCTGCAATCAGGACAATCCCCACGTTTCTACTTACATTAATGACATTGAACAGCCTGTCGACCGTACCTTGTCCGTATTTTACATTTGCAGCATTTTCAAACTTCTCAATTTGCTGTGCAACTTTTTTCGTATCATTTGGATTTTTTGTCTTAACAACAAACACATCACTTAATGGGTTATCCTGCTGAAACAGTTCGTACGCATCCCCATCGTCACCAAAACTATCAATTAAGTTGTCCAATTCCTGCTGTTTCGTAGAGAATTTTACGCTTGAGACATCTGATATGCCCTTAATCTTATCCTCAAGGGCTGCCTGATCCTCTTTTGAAGCTGTCTGATCAATATGAACACGAATTTCCACGTTCTCTTCTATTGTTGTGGCAACCTCATTCAAATTCATCATTATAACGAAGAATACACCAACAAGAATAAGTGTTATCGCCACAGAACTTATCGAAGCGAATGTCATCCATCCGTTTCTCCATAAACTTTTAAAACTCTCTCTAGCATGTCTTTTAACTGTTCTAGCCTTCATATCCGTAATCACCTCTCTGCTCGTCACGAACAATTCTTCCACCTTCGATGGCGATTACACGATGTCTAATCGTATTTACAATTTCCTTATTGTGGGTAGCCATCACAATGGTAGTTCCCCGATTGTTAATTTCCTCAAAAATATTCATAATTTCCCAAGAAGTTTCCGGGTCAAGATTTCCTGTTGGCTCATCGGCTATGACAAGCTTCGGCTCATATACAATGGAGCGGGCAATCGATACACGCTGCTGCTCTCCGCCTGATAGTTCAGTAGGAAGCATTCTTGCTTTATGCTTTAACCCTACAAGCCCTAAAGTGTCCATCACTCGTTTTTTGATCGATTTTGGATTTTCCTCAATTACTTCCAATGCGAATGCCACATTTTCATATACAGTCAACGTCGGCAAAAGCTTGAAATCCTGGAAGACAACTCCCATATTTCTGCGCATCAACGGAACCTTGCTGTTTTTCAGTTTTGCTAAATTAATACCGTTAATCATTATTGTTCCTTGTGTTGGTTTTTCCTCGCGATGCATTAATTTAATAAAAGTTGATTTCCCCGCACCACTCGGTCCAACTACATATACAAACTCGCCTTGAGCAATTTTTACATCAATGCCATTGGCTGCTATAACACCATTGGCATATTTCTTTATTACATTTTTCATTTCTATCATCTATTATCACACCTGAATTTTATTTGTAAGAACATAAGAAAAGTGCAATGCGTCTAAGGCAAACATGGTAGACGAATCACATCTGCGAACTGCTATTTATATTTTTGCCATCAACCAGAACTTTTCTGACTTTCATTAACCACCAAAATTCGACATTTACAAACCGACTGAAAGAGACAGCTTTTTTACATACAAAAGCTTTCCTACTAATTACTTACATTATTATATCATCATAGGACAGTAAATTAACGGATAAAATTATTACATTTTCTTTTCAAACATCGCACAAAGTACTATTATTAGCTCGTCTTGCCTTTTTTCACTATTATAATAGTACTATAATTCGACCATTTTCCCCTTTTTTTTTTATTTTTTTCACTAAATTAGGCTTTTATACCTAAATATATTTACGTTTTGTGGAAGTATTTACATATAAATTACCATCTATTTCACATTAGCTATTTTTTATAAAACGGTTACATTTTAACCTCTGTTACAAATCTTACAAACACCAACACTTTTCCATAAAAAAACCGTCCATTTAAAGCAGGACGGTT
>JAPSHL010000069.1 GCA_031179905.1 Bacillus sp. (in: firmicutes)
TCTATTTTAACATCTTTGTTTTTAAACATTTCATACAGCTCTTTATCATATTTTAAGCCAGTTGTGTAATTTGCATATAATTGGTCATGAACTTCATATCTGTCCATCATGACATTGTACAAGTCATCCGCTTTTGCTTTAAGGTCTTTTTCATCTTCATCCATCTCTTCGATTATCGGTTTGACCTTTTTAAAGGCTTCCTTTGATTTTTGTATGCTTTCTTCTTCTTTATTCATATATTCTTCCCGTTTAGCAACAGAAGCAAGCGCTTCATCAGAGAGACTTTTAATTTCATCCATTTTCTCCAGTCCTAATGAGATGATTTTGGCGTAAATCTCTTGTTCACTCTTTTCTAGTTTTACTAGCGGGTCTTGCTGATTCTCAAACTCTTTCTCCAGCTCTACTACCTGTTCTAGCTTTCCGTGCATCTTTTCGCCTGATGATTCAAAGCCCGTGCAAGCGGACAAAACGGTAATAATAATGATGATAAGTGCTGCTGATGCCAGTCTTTTCGCTTTTTTCAATTATATCCCTCACTCTCATTTCATTTACTTAAAATCAAATCTATTGCTGGTTCTATGGTTTTTAGATATAACCACTCTATTCTGCCACTTGTGAAACTTTTGGGCAAATTGCCTTTTAGAAACACAAATAGTGATGTTCTATTAAAAGCTATTCAGTTTTCTTCTTTTATATTACTTATTCTAGTATTTTATTTCCCTTAATATTTCGAGGAATTCCTTAGGATTAACTTTTTATCATTTGTCTGTTAGACTTATATTCGTATTTATTATTTTATGTATACAAAAGGACGTGATCAGTATGATAACGATGAAGGATATCATTCGTGACGGTCATCCGACATTAAGAAAAGTAGCGGAAGAGGTTTCTCTGCCTGCCAGCGAGGAAGACAAACAGATTTTACAAAGCATGATGGAGTACTTAATAAATAGCCAAGATCCAGAAAAAGCTGAAAAGTACGGATTAAGAGGCGGTGTAGGCTTGGCAGCTCCGCAAATCAATGTTCCAAAACGCATGATTGCAGTTCATGCCAAAGATGAGGACGGTAGACAATACAGCTATTGCTTGTTTAACCCTAAAATCATCAGCCATTCTGTTGAAAAGTCTTATTTAACTGGTGGCGAAGGTTGTTTGTCTGTTGATGAAACCATTCCTGGTTTTGTGCCAAGATATGCTAGAGTCACTATCAAAGGTGTCGACATTGATAACAACGAAGTGAAACTGCGGCTTAAAGGATTAATAGCTATCGTCTTCCAGCACGAAATTGATCATTTGAACGGCGTCATGTTTTATGACCATATAAATTCAGATGCTCCGTATACGCCGGTTGATAACGCGATTCCAATTGATAGATAATGGGTTAATGGCGCTGTTTATGCAGTGCCTGCTGCTTGCCCATTTTTCAAAAAAACTCTCCTAACATAAAATAATATAACTAGTGTCACATATACTAACAATATAGCGTTATAAGTAAATTTTCCTCCTATAATATCTCCACTAAAGACATATTTTTCTCTTTTCCGGACAAAATACACCATATACTCAAAGGAAAGCTTTACTTTGTACAAGAATGGTTTAAAATAGGAAGTAAGGAGATGATCCACTATGTTAAAAAAGCTTCGTCAAAAGCTTCGTAAACAGTGGAAAGATTTGTTGCGTAAAAAAACAATTGCTTAAAACAAAACCGATTGTTCCATTTAGGGTCTGACCTCATTTTGCCAACACGTATATAAAGAACGGCTGTCAAAAAGCCCTTTATATACATGTACACAACCAGAGGGTTGGGCCTTTTGTTTTTCTGGGACTTGCTGATAGACGCCCGTTTCATTTATATTATTTATGGGAAGATAATGCTATGATACGGTTCAGATTCCTGAAAAATCCAAACCTCCTATTTTACATATATTTACAATAAAGCGATTTCTATATAGAAAAACATGAAAAACATGTTAATCTTTTATATAATATATTTAGATACTACTTTTAAGGAGCGATTCACATGGTCTACAAAGTTTACTATCAAGAATTAAAAACAGAGGTACCAGTAAGAGAGAAAACAAAAACGATTTACGTGGAAGGCGTATCGGAAAGAGATGTACGTACTAAACTAGGTGAAAAGCCTTATAATATTGAATTTGTACGCCCGGTAGATGGTGCTTACCTAGACTATGAAAAACAGAATGAAGATTTTACAGTATTGGAGATTGAATAATGAAATTTGTAAAAAACGATCAAACAGCTGTATTTGCTCTAGGGGGACTAGGGGAAATCGGAAAAAACACATATGGTGTGCAATTCCAAGATGAAATTATCCTTATTGATGCCGGGATTAAATTTCCAGAGGACGAGCTTCTCGGCATTGATTATGTAATACCTGACTATAGTTTCCTTGTGAAAAATGCGGATAAAATTAAAGGCTTATTCATCACTCATGGACATGAGGACCATATCGGTGGCATTCCTTACTTGCTGAGACAAGTAAATGTTCCTCTTTATGGCGGAAAGCTTGCACTTGCACTAGTTCGCAACAAGCTTGAAGAACATGGTTTGCTTAGACAAACAACTATGCATGAAATCAAGGAAGAAGATGTGATCAAATTTAGAAAAACATCTGTTTCTTTCTTTAAGACAACACACAGTATCCCCGATTCATACGGAATTGTCGTTAAGACTCCTCCAGGACAAATCGTTCATACCGGAGACTTTAAATTTGATTTCACTCCAGTCGGTGAACCTGCAAACTTAACGAAAATGGCTGAAATCGGAAAAGAAGGCGTGCTTTGCCTATTGTCTGACAGTACAAACAGCGAAGTTCCGAACTTCACTATGTCTGAAAGAAAAGTCGGTGAAAGCATCCAGGATATATTCCGGAGAGCGGACGGTCGTTTGATTTTCGCTACTTTTGCTTCTAATATATACAGACTGCAGCAAGTTACAGATGCAGCAGTAGAATTCGGCCGTAAAGTTGCCGTTTTTGGACGAAGCATGGAAGCAGCAATCAATATTGGGCTAGAGCTTGGATTTATCAAAGCTCCGAAAGAGACGTTTATTGAACCGCACCAAATCAATCGTATACCTGCGAATCAAGTAACAATTCTTTGTACAGGAAGCCAGGGAGAACCAATGGCTGCGATGTCAAGAATTGCGAATGGCACACATCGCCAAATTCAAATTATCCCTGGAGATACAGTTGTCTTCTCATCTTCACCGATCCCAGGGAATACATTAAGTGTTAATAAGACAATTAATATGCTTTACCGTGCTGGTGCAGAAGTCATCCACGGACCTTTAAACAATATTCATACATCAGGTCACGGCGGACAGCAGGAGCAAAAATTGATGCTCCGATTAATTAAACCAAAATTCTTTATGCCTATTCATGGAGAGTTCAGAATGCAGAAGATCCATACCCAAACTGCAATCGACTGCGGTGTGGAAGAGGAAAACTGCTTTATCATGGACAACGGCGAAGTTCTTGCCCTTTCCAGTGATACAGCACAGGTAGCTGGAAAAATCCCGTCCGGATCTGTTTACATTGACGGCAGCGGGATCGGGGATATCGGCAACATCGTCTTGCGCGACCGTCGTATTCTATCAGAGGAAGGTCTTGTTGTCGTAGTAGTGAGCATTAACATGAAAGACTTCAAGATTTCTGCTGGACCAGATCTTATTTCAAGAGGGTTTGTATACATGCGTGAATCAGGTGACTTAATCAGCGATGCTCAATCATTGATTAACAAGCATTTGAATAAAGTTATGGAGCGCAAAACAACTCAATGGTCTGAAATTAAGAATGAGATTATTGATACACTTTCTCCATTCTTATACGAAAAAACAAAAAGAAGACCAATGATACTACCAATCATTATGGAAGTTTAATACGTTAAAAAAGAGGCCAGCAAAATTGCTGGCCTCTTTTTTTAAAATTATGACATCACTTTCTTCTCAAACCGGGTTATATCAGAATCGGCACCGATTACTATTAGAACATCATTCTCTTTAATCGGTTCATTCGCTTGCGGGGAAACAATAATATCATTCCCTCTCTTTATCGCTACAATCGTGATTCCGTAGCGGGCACGAATATCAAGATCGACCATTGTATATCCAGCTAAACGGCTGCTTGCCTTGATTTCCACAATACTGTGTTCATCTGACAGCTCGAGATAATCGAGTACATTATTGGAAACGATATTATGGGCAATTCTTCTTCCCATATCCCTCTCTGGATGAATAATTGAATCAGCACCGATTTTCTTCAGAACTTTTTCATGATAATCATTCTGTGCCTTTACGGTAATATTATTGACGCCCAACTCTTTCAAAATTAATGTCGTCAGAATGCTTGCCTGAATGTCGTCGCCAATAGCAACAATAACATGTTCGAAATTCCGAATGCCCAAGCTTTTCAGTACATTTTCATCTACAGAGTTGCCGACAACTGCATGGGACACAATATTAGCATATTCATTGACACGTTCCTCATTCTTGTCAATGACCATCACTTCCATTCCAAGCTCCATCAATTCTTTACATATACTTCCACCAAAGCGGCCAAGCCCGATTACTGCAAATTCTTTCTTCACTGTATTTCCTCCAGTATTATTACCTTATTCTATAATAATAAAGGAACAGCTGATATTTTGCCAGCTATACCCAAAGGGTAACCGATGGAAAATGTCTGCTGAGTTTCAAAAATATACTATACCACATTCAACATCTTAAATTGCGCTTCAACGAGATGATAGTATATTCCTTTATGTTCCATTAATTGATCGTGTGAGCCTTCTTCCATAATACTGCCGTGATCAAGAACAATTATTTTATCCGCATCACGAATTGTAGACAGTCTATGCGCTATCATAATAGCAGTCCTGTCTTTTAGAAGCGTCTTTAAGGCTTCTTGAATTTTGATTTCCGTTTCTGTATCAATGCTTGCTGTCGCTTCATCCAAAATTAATATTCGTGGATTTGCCAAAAGTGCTCTTGAAAAGGATAAAAGCTGCCTTTGGCCGACAGAAAGTATATTCCCCCGCTCTTCCACTTCTGTTTCATACTTATTAGGCAATGCTTCTATGAATGTGTGAGCACCAATTGCTTTCGCCGCAGAAATCACTTCTTCATCTGTTGCATCAGGCCTGCCAAATCGGATATTTTCCATGATAGTTCCTGAAAAAATGAATGTGTCCTGCAGCACAATGCTAATCTGACTCCGTAATGATTTCAGAGATATGTTTTTTATGTTTATTCCATCTAACATTATCTCTCCCTTTGTCGGGTCATAAAAGCGGCTGATTAAATTCGCAATAGTCGTTTTCCCAGAACCAGTATGACCAACAAGTGCAACAGTTTCACCAGCTTGAATAGTCAAATCAATTCCATTTAAAGCTTTGCGCTTACTTGTATAACCAAACTCCACCTCTTTAAAGCAAACTTGCCCTTTCATATCATGGATGATGACAGGATTGTCTGCTTCAGAAACATTCGGCTTTTCATCCAAAAACTCAAATATCCTCTCTGAGGAAGCCATTCCCATTAGCAGCTGGTTATATACCATTCCCAGTCTTGATATCGGCTCCCAGAACATCCCTAAGTAAAAGGCAAAGGACACAAAAACGCCTAGTGTCATTCCATTCTGTATTAGATACGCACCGTACCAGACGAGTACGGCAGTACCAATTGCATTGGTGATTTCCACAAACGGACGGAACATTGCATTCTGCTTCGAAGCATTTTTCCAACTGTCATAGTTTTCATTATTCAAGCCATCGAAAAACATCATATTCGGCTTTTCTTGGGTTGAAGCCTGTGTGACTCTAATCCCTTGAATACTTTCATTTAAATGAGAATTAAGCTTAGACTGCTTAAGCCGGACAATTTGCCAGGATTTCCTGATTTTCCTTCTTAATGCGGTTGAGATAAAGAACATGACTGGAATGATTACTAATACTGCTAAAGCCAGTTCAGGGCTCAGTGTTAGCAAGATTACAAATATTCCAATCAGCAGAATGATATCCATTAACAAATTGATAACACCATTTGTAAACAGCTCTTGAAGGGAATTAATGTCATTTAATATCCTGACAAGTATTGATCCAGCAGAACGTTCATCAAAAAAACGGTGTGAAAGTCTTTGTACATGTGTAAATAGAGCTTTTCGTAAATCGTAGATCACATTTTGCCCTAATGTGTTCATCCATTTGATTCGATAGAAATTGGCTGCGTATGATAAACCATACAAGGCTCCAATCAGGAGCACTAAATTTGTCAGCTGGCCACCGTCCTTATTTGTTATCGCCTGATCAAGGACGTAAACTCCAATCAGAACCGGAATAATCAGCCTTACAGCTGTTGTAATAAGAACAGTGATAATGGACAGCGGCAAAAGATTCTTTTGATATGGCTTCATATAGCTTAACAAACGCCACATTTGCTTCCAGTTAAATGGTTTTTCAATTACTTCCTCTGTCGTGTATTCAAATCGGTTTAAAATAACGGCATTATTATTTTCTGATTTCTTTTTACTCAAAATCTCATCCCCCCTTGCTTATTAAGCATTTAATATCTTTTTCTGATCTTGAAATTGAATATCGTAGATTCTCCGATACTGTCCGTTTTGGGTAATCAGCTCTTCATGACGTCCCCTTTCTACAATCCGTCCTTCATCAAGCACTAGTATTTCATCAGCATGCTTAATAGAGGAAATTCGATGTGCGATAATAAAGGTAGTCTTGTTTTCCATAACCTCTTTCAATTCTTTCTGAATAGTGAATTCAGTCTGCATATCAACTGCGCTTGTTGCATCATCCAGAATAAGAATGCTAGGATTGATACAGATAGCCCGCGCAATGGCAATTCGCTGTTTTTGACCGCCGGACAACCCTAGGCCCCGTTCCCCAAGCATTGTATTATAGCCGTCTGGCAGCTCCATGATAAAATCATGTGCCTGAGCACGTTTAGCCGCATGGATGATCTCCTCCATCGTACTTTCAGGTTTTCCATATGCAATATTACTTTTAATAGAAGAGGAGAATAAAAAGGATTCTTGAGACACTAATCCGATACTTCCCCGAAGTGACTCAATCTCATACTCTTCTACATTAAAACCGTCGACAAGAACAACCCCGTCCGTTGCTTCATAAAATCTAGTCAACAACTGAGTGATACTTGTTTTACCGGAACCTGTTCCGCCAATGAGGCCAATCGTTTTTCCAGGCTGTGCATAAAAGCTTATATCCTTTAAGGCAAAGCCCTCTTTTGTCGCATATTTAAGGCTGACGTTACAAAATTCCACTTCCCCATCCAGCTTTAACACTTTTTTAGCATCCTTTTTATCCTCAATAATAAAATCTTTTTCCAAGATCTCCAAAAGCCTTTCACCAGACGCCTTTGCCTGAGAAAACTGATTAACAACAAATCCCAAGTTCATAATCGGCCACATAATATAGCCAAGCAGACTGTAAAATGCTACAAGTTCACCTGGCTGCAGCTTGTTATCGATAACTAAATAGCCGCCATAGGAAATCAGCATTACTATGCTGGCATTTCCTAAGAACTCCATTAATGGAAAATACTTAGACCAAATATTCGAAGTGAACAAATATTGATCTTTATAATCTCCGTTTGCCTTATTAAACTTTCCTACCTCAAAGTCCTCTCGAGAAAGCGATTTAACAGTATTGATGCCGCTGATATTTTCCTGGACTTTCGTATTGAGGACACCGAAGGATTTTCTAATTCCTCTAAACGCAGGATGAACTGCTTTATCAAACTTATATGTAACCACAGCTAAGAAAGGAAGCGTTACCAACGTGACCAATGTTAAAGAAACAGAATAATTCACCATGACTGTAAAGCTGACTGCGATCAACAGGATAAAGCGTATCAGCTCAGAGAAGCCTGCTGATAAAAAAAAGCGGAATCCTTCTACATCTGCTGTCAGCCTTGACATGAGATCGCCTGTTTTCGCATTATCATAATAGGAAAAAGGCAGATACTGCAGCTTTTTGTATAATCCATTCCGCAATAAATAGACTGAACTGATTCCAAACATATCCCCAGTGTACTGGTAAATATATGTTGCAATTCCTTTGATGATCATCACACCGATAAAACCAATTGACAAATACGGTATCCACTCATATTTGCCCTGCAATACGACTTCATCAATTGTAAGCTGCAAAATAATCGGGTACACGACCGTAATACCTGTAACCACAATTAAAAAACAAATCGAAATCATAAAGTATTTTTTATACGGTAAGTAATACGACTTTAATTTCTGAAATGTCTCCAAACACCGTTCCCCCTCTTTCTTTCCTTACAGACTCCACTTAGTTTTTTTAAGAGCATTAAAAGTTGCACTATTAATATAACGGTTTTCGAAATATTAATCTACTGCTTTTAGAAGATTTTTAGCAATTTTTCGAAAAGAAAATTATTTTGTGGTTTTTAAATCATAATAAAAAGCATAGAATTTTTTTCTATGCTTGTTTTATTGCTTATAAATCAGTCGATGCTCGGCTCATTCAGCACTCTATTGACACGCTTCTCCAGCATCTTCATTCCGCTTCCGCCAGCTTGAAAATGTCTTAATTGACCTGTCTCATCAAATACATAATAAGAAGGGACATACTCGTTTTCGAATGTTTCTGTTAAATTATGCTCACTGTCAATAAAAATCGGCTGTGTTATACCAAGCTCTTGGGCAGTAGATGTTATTGTATCCATATTTAAATCCTGCTCAGACCTTGGCATATGGACTGAAATAACATTGAGTTTCTCACTGTACCCGTCCCTGAAAGCATTAACTTGTGGCATTATTTCTTTACATAAGTAACAGCTCACAGACCAAAAATGAATCATGGTTGGTTTATCACCGATTAAATCAGCTTTTGAAACCTCTCCGTTCAGCCAGGCTGTCGCACCTTTCAATTCAGGCATCTGCTCTCGTAATTTCATATTGTTTCCCCCCATTTGGTTCATAAACATTATGTGTAAAAAGGACCTAACAAATATGCTTGGGTCCTTTAAGGTTATAGTGTAGCTTGTCCTGGCTTCCAGTTTGCCGGGCAAAGTCCGCCCGTTTGCAATGCTTGAAGCACACGCAATGTTTCATCAACATCACGGCCAATATTATTATGGTTAACGACCGAATACATTAAATCACCTTCCGGACTGATGATGAATAAACCACGAAGAGCAATCCCTTCCTCTTCGATAAGAACGCCGTACTCTCTTGATACTACATGATTTGTATCTGCTGCGAGGGGATAGTTCAACTCTCCAAGACCATTTTCTTTAGGATTTGTCTTAATCCAAGCTAAATGGGTGTGAATAGTATCTGTAGAAACGCCAATTACTTCAGCGTCAAGATCTTCAAATTCATCATAGCGGGAAGAAAGTGCAGTGATTTCAGTCGGACATACAGATGTAAAGTCCATTGGATAAAAAAAAAGCACTGTCCACTTGTCATTTTTCATATTTTCTTCCAGACTAACTATTCCGAACTCTTTATTAGCTAGTACTGCTTCCATTTCAAATTTAGGCGCTTGCTTTCCTACCATACGTTCAGGCATTTATTATTTACCTCCAAAAAATGATTTTAATTGAGAATATGTATAAACTAGGGAGCACTAAATACCTTATTTCTCCTATTATAAACACTATATTTTTTACAGTCAAACCAACTTATTTAATAATAAATTTTATTTGATAATTATTATTTAAAATATTTTTGTAATTATCGGTTACAATACGGAGGACTAATAGTTAGCAACTGGAGTTTTATAAATCATAGATAAGGGAATACGTAATAAAAGTTTTTCCAGCAGCAATACCTATAAGGAAGTGCAGCATATGAACACTATTACAGATATACAAGATTACTTTACAAACTTTAATTTAGCAAACCTGCTTATCAGCGCAGGTTTAATTTTACTTAAGCTCCTGTTAATCTTTTGCATCTATTTTGTCATTAAAAAAATTAGCTTACTATTTATTTCTAAACTTTTTGATTCTTACATGAAAAAGCATACGATTTCAACAGGACGGGCTTCAACATTAGAAAGTTTAACCAAAAATATATTGTCTTATATCCTCATGTTTGTCTTGGCAGTAACTGTTCTCCAAACATTTGGGATTGATGCTACTGCAATCCTTGCTGGTGCTGGTATTGTTGGTCTTGCTGTCGGATTTGGTGCACAAGGACTTGTAAGTGATATTGTAACCGGTTTTTTCCTTTTATTAGAAAAGCAGTTAGAAGTAGGTGATTCTATTACTACGAGTACCTTTTCAGGCACTGTTGAACAAGTCGGACTGAGAACAACACAGCTCCGTTCTCCTGACGGTACCCTTCATTTCATTCCGAACAGGGAGATTAAAATATTGAGCAACCATTCCCGCGGAGACATGCAGGCCCTTGTAGATGTTATTATTTCCAATGATAATGATATCCCCTATTGCTTGCAAATACTTCAGGATGTTTGTGATACTATCCGCAAGGAAAGCGATGTAATTACAGATGGACCGAATGTCATTGGTATTCAAACATTTGCGAGTACAAGCTTGACTATCCGCATTATAGCTAAAACTATTAATAATGAACAATGGGGAATCGAAAGGCTGCTTCGCCAGAAGATTCAGGAAACCTTAGAGGAAAAAAGAATTAAATTGCCATCTTTAGCAAGTCTGGCCTTAGAAAAAGATAATAATAAGTAAAAAAACCCTCGGTTTTCGAGGGTTTTTTAATACTAGCTGTTACTTCCTTTAAATTGCAAGTAAGAAGTAATCATATCAATGGCGGTTTGCAATGCCCCTTCATCTGGATTCAACTTGCTGTGATGAAGACCGTACGGAGAATTAACACCAAGCCAAAACATAAAGCCTGGGATTTCCTTCAGCATATAGCCAAAGTCTTCGCCTGTCATTGCTTCTTTGCATTCAATCAGCTCAATATTTGTTTTTTGTCTAATAAAGTCCATAAATTCTGTTGTGATTGCTTCTTCATTATAGACTTGGTAATATCCGCTTCCAAAATCTATTGTACTTTCGCACTCATACCCTGCTTCAATTCCTTTGACAAGTGCCTTAACTCTTGACTTAACCTTAATCATTGATTCAGCGGAAAGTGTACGCATTGTCCCTTCTAATCTCGCAGATTCTGCGATTACATTCTGAACAGTGCCTCCTGTAATCTTGCCGATAGTGACGACAGCACTGTCAAGAGGGTCAACATTCCTTGCTACAATTGACTGCAGCTGTGTTACAAGGGAACATGCAGCCACAACCATATCATTAGTCTGGTGCGGATAAGCAGCATGTCCGCCTTTGCCTTTTAAATCGATAAAAAGCTCTGAAGTATTGGCAAACAACAAGCCCGGTTTCACAGCAATTGTGCCGACAGGATATTCTGGAGCGACATGCAGGGCAATAATCATATCAGGCATCCATTGCTGCATGACGTCACTTTTCAGCATTGGTTCTGCCCCACCCGGCCCTTCCTCAGCCGGCTGGAAAATAAACAACATATCATCGTCTATCGGATTTTCCACTATATTTGTCAATATGCCGAGGGCTATTGTCATATGAAAATCGTGACCGCATGCATGCATGGCCTGCTCATGGGCGGAAGCATAGGCAAGACCTGTCTCTTCCTTGATCGGCAGACCGTCAATATCCGCACGATACCCTATAAGCCTTGAAGGATTTCTGCCTTTAACCTTTACAAAAATTCCAGTTTTCCAAGTTTTTAGCTCAATCTGCTCACCTGGCAATGAATGAATATAATTTAACAAGTATGTTTGTGTTTTAAATTCTTGAAATCCAAGTTCGGGGATTTGGTGCAGTTCTCTTCTGATTTGCACATAGTCTGTAATTGCCACTGTTCTCTCCTCCAGCCTAATGTAAATAAAAGCTTTTGTATAAAAGTTGCAGACTAAAAGGAAAAGCGCGGAATGATAGTTCCCACGCTTTTTCTGACATTATAGTTTACGAAGCTCTTGCATAATTTCTGTTTTAGATTTAGTCTTTTCATCGATTTCTTTAATGATGCGGGCTGGTGCTCCTGCAACCAATGTGTTTGGCGGTACATCCTCAAGTACGATAGCACCTGCTGCAACAACAGAACCGTTTCCAACTGAAACTCCTTCAACTACTACTGCGTTTGCGCCGATAAGAACATCGTCTCCTATGATAACAGGCTTAGCGGAAGGCGGTTCAATAACACCAGCAAGAACTGCGCCTGCGCCGACATGACTGTTTTTGCCGACAGTAGCTCGTCCACCAAGAATCGCACCCATATCAATCATTGTGCCTTCGCCGATACTTGCACCGATATTGATGACAGCACCCATCATGATAACAGCATTATCACCGATTTCAACTTGATCGCGAATGATTGCACCCGGCTCAATACGAGCTGTAATATTTTTCATATCCAATAGAGGAATGGCCGAATTTCTACGGTCATTTTCAATTACAAAATCAGTGATGCTGTTCTTGTTAGCTTCAATCACTTCATTGATATCAGACCACTCACCGAACACTACTCCTGCATCTCCGCTGATGAAAGATTGAATTTTATCGCCAAACTTAACTTCAGCTAAATTCCCTTTAACATAAACCTTTACAGGTGTAGATTTTGTACTATTCGCAATAAATGAAATAATTTCATTTGCATCCATCATTTTCATTTTTAGTTACCTCCAATATGTATATATAACACTATGCCTTACTTTACCAAACAAAAGCATAGAAGACAAGCAAAAATAACGGTTATGTTTTGAAGTTTCTGCCTGCCTTCCATTGCTTAAAACGGATGGATTTCTCCTGCAACATACTCTTCAATTATTTCAAGAAATGCCTGCACTTGCTTTAGCTGGAACGCTGCCTCATAGCCAATCAGCCAAGTGCTTCGGAAAATCGGCTCATTTTTCTCATCCAGCAGGGGCACTTGAAAAAGATTTTGGTTTGCCCCCTTAAGAGCAATGGCTGGAAGTATGCTGTAACCAATTCCGTTAAAAGTCAATTGCTTGCATGTTTCAATTTGGTCGACATATATAGTATTTTTAGGCGGGGCAGGAAACTGCCTGTGCCACCATTCCTGTATCTCCTCATAATAGCTAGAGTCGCTCTTAAACTGAATGAACGGCCTGTCTGTTTCCATCAACTGATCCAGACTTGAAATCTTGCTGTCGACTAAATAAAGGGGATCATTAAACAAGTGCTTTTTGGCTCCTTTCCAATCAGAGCTTCCCCGTATGATCCCAAGGTGAATACTGCCATCAGTCATGGACTTCAAGATTTCGCTGCTCCAGCCAGTAATTAACGATACTTTAGCTTGAGGATAATTCTTGATAAATTCCTTTAGCACACCAGGCAGCCAATTTTGTCCGACAATGCTGGCTGCGGCCATGCTTAAAGTTCCATGAACTTCTCCCTTTAGGGCATGGATTGACTCTTTCACCTTTTCTTCTTTGCTTATTGTTTCTATCGCAAACTGCGCAACAAGTTCTCCGGCTGCCGTCAGAGAAAGCCCTTTTTGGGATCTTATAAACAACTTGGCGCCCCATTCCTTCTCAATATTTTGCAGTCGCTGCGAAAGAGCTGGCTGAGACACAAACAGTTTTTCTGCGGCTTTCCTCATATTCATCTCTTGGGCAAGGACCTTTAATAGTTGCAGCTCAGATATTGTTGACATATATATCCCTTCTTTTTTCATGTTGTTCTATTTTGCCGGGTAAGCAGTATTGCAATTAGATGGAATAAACAGATGTGTTACGTAGGGGAATAACTTTAAGGAAGCCAGATAAAACGAAGCCTGCAATTTTTTCTATATTTCCAAAAACGTATTCAGCCTTTTTAACACAGACCTTCTAGTTAAAATGCCATCAAAAAAACCTTCATTGTCCTCCAAGCAGACGAAGGGATTATCAGCTAAAAGCTCCATCATATCTTTAAATGATGTATTTGAATTTGCTCTTGGAACAATTGTGTTCATTACTGTTTCCACTTTTATGCTGTCTAACTTTTCAAATTCAATCCGCTCAAGTCCGAGTATGCTGTCCATAATGATTGGCGTACTCAGCAAACCATGGAGCCTGTAGGAGGGATCTAATACCGGTATTGACGAATAGCCGCTTTTTGTCAGTACTAAAAGGGCATGCTCTAAATTATTACCAACTTGCACATGGGCAACACGTTCTGAAGGAATCATTAATTCTTTCACCGTAATGTCTAAAAATTCTCCGTTGTGTATGCTGGTCATAGCCGAAAACTCCTCAATAGTTTATTTTCTACTCCACTATCTTACCATAATTTTCGGCCATTTGCTCATTTAACCCTTGCTCGTTTCGATATTGCGCTCATTATAACCACAGTGAGGACAAGTGTAGATTACATTCTGGTTTGATTGTGCTGTTAAAACATTTTCTAATGATTCCTGTTGCTGACACTCTGGACATGTTACTGCGATCGTCATGTAAATCCAACTCCTTTCGTCTTTGACACTGTTATTAGACTGTTGCATTCCTTCTCAATTATGCACGGTTAAGACAGAAAAAAGAGCCGCTAGTTACGGCCCTTTTTAGTGATTATTGAATAAGATCAAAGATTTCGATTGTGATCATATCGATATTGTCGAATTGATATCTTTTTGGCTTTTCTTTATCGTTGTATACTTCCAACTCGTATGTTTCTGTTTTAGGATGGAATGTAACTTGACATTTTCTATCTCCATTTACCTCAAAAAAACGTTGGGAAGGTTCTCCCCCTGTTGATTGTTCTTGTAAATTTTTCAAACGTGTTAATATGCCTTGAAGTTGTGACATGCTCTCTCTCCTTTCAAACAAAACCCATATATTATTTATAGGTTTAACTATTAGCATGTTTCTATACACTTTCCCTTTAAATTAAAGCAAGCGTTCTTGCTTTGTGTAAATGCCAATAATAACAGAATAAAATATTGCGGAGTGTTTGTCCAAGTAAAATTGAAGAATGAGCAAATCTTTTTTCACAGACCCTAATAATATGCTATGATTAGGCAATATAATTATTATTGATAGCAAAATTTTCAGATAGATGGAGGCAGTTTTTTGAAAAAAATAACGATGTATACACAGCCGGATTGTCCGCCATGTGAATATGCAAAGACGTTTTTGAGGGAAAAAGGATTCGAACTGGACCTGAAGGATATTCAGAAAGATACCAAGGCGAGGAAAGAGCTTGTCCAAAAATATCAATGCTTTTCCACACCTACTTTTGTTATTGGTGAAACTGTCATTGCCGGTTTTGATCATGACAAGCTGCAAGAGGTACTTGGCTTTTAATAAGCAATCTCAAAAAGGGCCAGACTGCAGATAAATCTCCTTTAAGGTATAGTTATCTACAGTCTTTTAATTCCGCCCTGTTTCAATGCGCCAG
>JAPSHL010000290.1 GCA_031179905.1 Bacillus sp. (in: firmicutes)
AGATGATGCACAGAATTGTTAGAATAATGAATGTTGGAATAAATCCTCCTAAAACAGCAGCGATAAAGGAACCCGCTAAAGCACCCAAGCCAAAACCTTGATAGATTACACCATAGTTCTTACTTTGATTCTTCAGTCCAAAGAAATCTGCTACGATGGTCGGGAATACTGTAATATTTCCGCCAAAGCAGAAGGCAATTACGGCAACACAAGCAAAGAATATTGGGAAATTTAATGGAACAAAGCTTAATGTTGCAACAGCAATAGCAGTTGCGAACAATGCACCTGAAATAACTTTTAATCTGCCAACCTTATCCGATAATGCTCCTAAAACAATGCGGCCTGTTGTATTAAATATTGCGACCAATGCCACCGCATTTGCTGCTGTTGCTGCATTAAGACCTGCAAGACTGACACCAATATCCTTGACAATTCCAATCAAGTAAAGCCCGCTCATACATGCTGTAAAGAAAATGACGAAAAGCAGATATGCCTGTTTTGTCTTCAGCATTTCTTTCACTGTATAATCCTTCTGAGCAACATTTCCTGCTGATGTACTTGAAGCAACCTTTGCCTCTCTCACAAGGAAGGAGCCGCCGACTACCATAATCAGAACGATGATGCCCCAAAATAAGAAAGCAGAAGTTACACCGTATGCACTGATAAAATGTCCGTTAATATATTTAAACAGAAGACTTCCAGTTCCATATGCTCCTACTGAAATACCTGAAATAAGTCCTTTTTTCTCTGGAAACCATTTAATTAGGTTCGATAATGTTGTAATATACGCCGTACCATCAGCAAAACCGACTACCACTCCTGCCAGCACATACAGCATTCCTAGCGATGATGCCTGAGAGCTTAGGATTAGGCCTGCTCCAAGTAATATTCCTGATGCAGCTATTAGGCGGCGAATTCCCCACTTATCCTGTAAGCGCCCTGCAAACAATGTGGCGAATGCCAAAGCGAAGCTAGTGATAGAAAAGGTGATAGCGACAGAGCTTAATTTCCAGCCAAATGCATCAACAAGCGGTTGATTGAATAAGCTCCACGTATATATCGTGCCAAGACCCATTTGAACAATGATTGTACCGATTACAATTAACAACCGGTTTTCTGCGCGGTTTTTCATCTGAAATCTCCTCTTTTCTTCGTTTCGGTTCTTTCCTATATCAAACTCTTAACTTAAAAGTTTAAGCGTTTTCTTTATAGGAGGATTATACCTCCGAAACTTTTCATAAAATCGTTTTCAGAATGAATTGCACAGAATTCGGAATGAACAGCATTTATAGCTGCATAATTTGTCGGAATTCCTTTACATTGCTTCTGCTTACAGGCACCTCCCCTTTAATGTCTTTTAATCTTAATATATACGTATGGTTGAACCACGGGACAATTTCATGGATTTTCGTAAGATTGACTGTATATGAGCGGTGGCATTTAAAAAAAAGGTCTTCAGGAAGCTTTGCATGAAATTCCGATATGCTCATTGGCATCATATATTCATCTGTTTTTGTATAGACTAACGTCACCTTCTCACTTGCAGAGGCATAGTAAATATCATTCACATCAGTCACAATAATATTTTCATTTTTGCGGAGATTGATTCTCCTGCTTGTTACCTGGTCTGCAGCAGGCTCCTTATCTCCTTTCTCTCCATCTTGGCTGTGATCCTTCTTAAAAGCCGTCTCCAGCTTTTTCAGCATTGCCGCGATTCTTTTCTCGTCATAAGGTTTTAAAATATAGTCGAACGCTTCCAGTTCAAAAGCTTGGGCTGCATGCTCCTTATAGGCTGTTGTAAAAATGATGTACGGCTTTTTCGCAAACTTGCTAATATTGCCTGCCAAAAGCATGCCATCAAGAGACGGGATATTGATATCAAGAAATATCGCATCCACTTCTTCCTCCTGCAAAAACTTAAATACATCAAGCCCATCCTCAAAAGCGCCAACGATTTCAATTTCGCTATGTGTTTCAATTAAATATTCCAGCTCTTCTTTTGCTGGAATTTCATCTTCTACAATTATCGCTCTCATTGCTTCTCCTTTGTTATGTCAAAATATACTCTTGTACCAGGATTTAACCTTTCAATTACGAGTCCAGTACCATAGATCAGCTTCACTCTTTCATGCACATTGGAAAGCCCTATTTGTTTTGATGACATTTCGCCGCGATACAGCTGATCAATAATTTCCTGCTTAATACCTTCACCTGTATCCTCAACACTGACTCTGATAGTTTCATTTATTTCTTTGACAGAAATAGTAATAAGTCCTGGCGCTTTTCTTTTCAGGATACCGTGGACAACAGCATTTTCAACTAATGGCTGGATAAGAAGACTTGGTACTTTTATGTGAACGTCATCTATATGGTATTCGACCTGCAGCTTGCTGCCGAATCTAGCCTTTTCAATATCGATGTAATCCTGGACTTGCTGTAAAGCGAGATGAATGTCAATCAATTCATCTCCAACCTCTAGGTTATACCTCATATATCCAGACAAACTAATAATCAATTCCCGGGCTTTTTCTGGATTACGTCTTGTTGTGGAGGCAATTGCATTTAAGGCGTTGAACAAGAAATGAGGGTTGATTTTTGTCTGCAAAGCTTTCAGTTCCGCTTTATTAGCCTCTTCCTTTATTTGTTCTACTCTAGAAACCTCCATTAGTGTCGAGATTATTTGAGCAAGCCCAATCGCCATCGTCTGCAGCGTATGTGTTATTGTATATGCTTTACGGTAGTAAATCTTTAATGTACCCGTCACAATCCCTCTTTCCTCAAGAGGTATGATTAGTAAACAGTGGATTTGCGGTGTATGATGATCTGCAATATTATTGCGGATTGTTATTTTGCCGCTGCTTATTGTTTCCTTTGTTAATCCACTGATTATCTCGTGTCCATTTTTATATTTTTCTTCTCCAAAGCCGACATATGCAAGGACATCCCTCGTATCTGTGATAGCCACAGCATCTGCTTTAATTTCCTTTTTTATAATCGTACATATCTTAAAGAGCGATTCACTGTTAATGGAACGAAAATACGGCAATGTTTTGTTTGCAATACCTAATGCCAGCTGTGCCTGCTTTGCAGCAATTCTCTCTTTTTCTCCTTCGACACTCGCAATCATTAATACGATAAATCCGATGCTGACTTGTCCTAATATCATCGGCAGCGCGATTTTAGAAACAATATCCACACCTAAGGAGAATGGATCTGCCATTACGAGAATAAGCACCATTGTCAGCATCTCGCAAAACATTCCGGCAATTATTCCGTATATCCATCTTTTTTGTTTTTTTACACGAAAATAAATGATACCAGCAACAACACCAGCTAAGATGCTTGTTATTAAACAAGGCACAGATGTAACTCCGCCTATATCAATCAGATAACGATGTACACCTGACACGATACCAGTTATAATTCCGACCCACGGTCCAAATAATATCCCGCCAGACATAACCGCAATGATGCGAATATTAACAATTGAACCTTCTACCTCAATACCGGAATACGTGCCAAACAAAGCGAATGCGCAAAAAATTATCGTGATCAGCGTCAATTCTGTTGGAGAATGATTTTCCTTCTGTAACGTTTCCTTGAATTTCGGCACTCTTGATAAAAAAAACAGCGTAATAAGCAGTAATGCTGCCCTCTCAATTAATTGAATGAGCATTTGGATTTCCATTGATACATACATCTGTAATCCTCCTCTTGATGCCATTATGTTATGTATGTAATTCCTTCTATAATATTAGCAATAAAAAAGGGCAGCTTCATCTGTTTCCAGCAAAAAGAAAAAAACCTGCCCATAATTCAGCAGGTTTTTCTCATTAACGCTTATTGCTTTTTGGATCAAGTGCGTCGCGAAGACCGTCTCCAATAAAGTTAATGCACAATACAGTTACAAATATGCAAAGTCCTGGCGGTACCCATGCTTCAGGGCTGTTTCTTAAAATACGGATGCTTTGTGCTTCAGAAATCATATTTCCCCATGTTGGTGTTGGCTGCGGTATTCCAAAACCGATGAAGCTCATGGCAGATTCTATGATAATATAAGTTGCCATCATCAAAGTAGCGTTAACAACAATCGGGCCAATTGCATTCGGAATAAAATGCTTAAAGATAATACGGAAATCGCTCGCACCGATTGCTTTTGCTCC
>JAPSHL010000070.1 GCA_031179905.1 Bacillus sp. (in: firmicutes)
GTTGGACATATTGGGCTTTACCGTGATCCAAAAACACTAAAGCCTGTAGAATATTATGTGAAGCTTCCGTCTGATGTAGAAGAAAGAGACTTCATTGTAGTAGATCCAATGCTTGCAACTGGTGGTTCTGCAATTGAAGCAATCAATTCCTTAAAGACAAGAGGCGGAAAGAACATTAAGTTCATGTGTTTAATTGCAGCACCTGAAGGAGTAGAACTTCTGAAAGAAGCTCATCCAGATGTTGATATTTATATCGCTGCACTTGATGAAAAGCTAAACGAAAAAGGTTACATCGTCCCAGGTCTTGGAGACGCAGGTGACCGCTTGTTCGGAACAAAATAAACTGCAGAAAGGACTGGCCTGAGGGGGTCAGTCCTTTTTTTTATACTCTATGCTAACCAGAAATGCCCACACATAATTTAACATCAACTGCAAACTATAAAAAGCAACTACAGCCCTTTAGGAGAATACATATGAAGAAAATAATCCTTCTGCTATTGCTTATAACCCTCCCTTGCTCTCATAATCAAATTTTTGCAGCTGTGCCTGAGCTTCCAGAACTGCCATTGGATAGCAAACAAGAAAAAAAGGTTGCTATCGTAAAGTTAAAAGGCGAATGTTCCAACGAGAAAATAAACGATATAATGACGAAAGTGAAAAGCGGTGAAAAGAGAACTGTATTTTGTGAAATTTTTTCAGGGTTTTCTGTACGTGCAACGGTAGAAGATTTAAACAAGCTTGCTGACGATCAGGAAGTAGAGCTTGTATCTCAAGTTAAAACATATACAGCTGAAAGTGACGAACCTGCTCAGATAATTGGTGCTGACTGGATACGGAAAGCATCGATTAGCCGCTCGTCGGCCTTAACTGGAAAGGGAATAAAGGTAGGCGTCATTGACACAGGTATTGACTATAACCACCCCGACTTGAAGGAGAGCTTCAAAAAGGGCTGGGATTTTGTTGACCGTGATAAGGATCCGATGGAAACGGTTGAACACGGGTTAAGGAATACCCTGCACGGCACACATGTCGCAGGTATTATTGCTGCAAAGGGCAAGCATAAAGGCATCGCTCCAAATGCGGAAATATATGCATACAGGGCGCTTGGTCCGGGAGGTGCTGGAACAACAGAGCAAATATTAAGTGCTATCGAAAAAGCTGTGAAGGATAAGGTGGATGTGCTAAACCTCTCACTTGGCAGTGAAGTGAACGGGCCTGATTTACCGATAAGCATCGCCTTGAACAAGGTAGTTGAGAAAGGGATTGTTGCTGTAGCAGCTGCAGGAAATGCAGGACCTTCTGATTGGACTGTAGGCTCTCCGGGCACAGCGGCTAAGGCCATTTCAGTCGGTGCGACCACACCCAATATGAAAATGCCATATATAGAAGTAGATGGATCAAAGATAATCTTAAATAAGATGGATAAAAGTAAGCAATGGAGTTTCGCTAATAACATAGAAATAGCAGAAGGCGGGCTTGGCCGTAAGAAGGAGCTAAATGACGTAAGAGAAAAAATAGTGCTCCTAAAGAGGGGTGAGCTCACATTTGGAGAAAAAGCTGAAAATGCATATAAGGCAGGAGCGAAGGCGGTTCTTATAATGAATGATATGGATGGACCGTTGCTCGGAAGCTTAGAAAAGGAAATTCCGATTCCGGTTGCAGGAGTAACTAAAAAAGAAGGGAGTTTTCTTCTCAGTAAGCTCAGAGAAAAGAAGTTGTATGCGCAAATAAACAGCTATTGGGAAAAGGATATACTTGCAGATTTCAGCTCAAGAGGTCCTGTTACAAGTACTTGGGAAATTAAGCCAGACGTCGTGGCACCTGGAGTGGTGATAAACAGCACAGTGCCCGGCGGCTATCTCGCGCTCCAAGGCACCAGCATGGCGGCACCCCATGTTGCAGGAGCTGCCGCTCTCCTTCTGGAGGCCCACCCAGATTGGAGTCCGGAAGAAGTGAAGGCTGCCTTGATGAATACTGCGCTGCAGCTTCATGACAGAAACGGAGAGCTTTACAAGGTGTACGAGCAAGGGGCTGGGAGAATACAGGTGGATAAAGCAGTCAACGCAGAGGTGCTTGTAATGCCCGGAAGCATGAGGTTTGGCAAATTTAAGCTCGCAGATCACCTGCATGAACATACTTCTTACTTAACGATAGTCAATAAAGGTAAAACACCCCAATGGATTACTTTTAATCAACCGGCAAGGCAAAGAGGTGTAACATGGCAGTTGCCGAGTTCCTTTACATTAGCCCCCGGTGATACAAAAAAGATGCCAATCCGAATGATGATTGACAGTGAATTATTTAAAAACAAGCTTCAAAGCGGTTCGATTGAAGTGAATGCAGGTCATAAAGAAGTCATCGTTCCATATTTGTATGTTCTCGAAGAACCTGAGTATCCACGTTTAATGGGGTTTAATATGGTTGAGGAGAATAACGGAAGCTTCAGCTATGAAGCATATTTACCGACTGGAGCAGAAGAGTTTGGTATAGCTGTATTCGATAAGGAATCCTTGAAATTTGTGAAATTTCTTGATTGGAAAAAAGAGGTGAAAAGGGGCCAGTTAAAGGGAAATATTAAAAAAGATGCTCTTCCGGCCAGCGGCATATATGAACTTATAGCATTTGCTAAAAAGGCAGGAAAAGAAGATGCGGTCAGCGGGCAATTGACCGTTGCCGGAAACAAAGCTGCTTATAATGGGAGCATGCAGAAGCGTGAGATTGATGGTTTGTAAACATTTACCTAATATATAAGTAATAGGGAATATTTTGAAAGATATGTGAATAAACTCCTTTTCCGATATAAAATTTTTCGATTCGTGATAGAATAAAAAAGAATATTTTACCGGAAAAGGAGGATAAATAAAACGCTTTATATCCTTTCATTTAGGCACTTAATGTAAATATGTAATAGTGAGATTTTAATCTTTTTAAGTTGTTAATACTAATTGACATTTGACATAACCTTATTGTATGCTTACAAAGTAGATGATAGGGTTTTCAGGGCCTTTTCAAAAAATATTGCTCTTTTTGTGCTGCAAAAAAAGCTGTTTTTGTTCCCTGTTAAAACTGTCTGAAAGAAAGTCTGTTGTCAGGAGATTTGGCTATATTATGTTTGAAATAAGGCAGATGCTTAGAAAACAAATCAAGTACATATCTATACTGCTTTCACTTTACCTGATTGGGTGGGTTGCAACTCCGTATAAGCCTGTTTTTATGGGCTTGTTGATTGGGACAGCCTTAAGCCTTTATAATATTTGGCTTTTAGTGAGAAGAATGGCAAGATTCAGCAGAAATATAGATGAAGGGAAAAAAGCGCAATCATTAGGAATGCTGCAAAGAATGGCAGCTGCAGTCCTGGGGGTTGCACTGGCCATGGAATTTCCTGAGCAGATACATCTTATCAGCGTTGTTATTGGATTAATGACGGCTTACATAGTCATTATGATAGATTACTTATTTAGTACTATTTTCAAAAATAGTATTAGAAAAGAGAGGTGAGAATTGCTTGGATCACAAAGAGAAAGTGTTTTACCTTTTCGGTTCGGAATACTTGAGAGTAGATTTATCCAGTGTCTTAATGATAGCAATAACAAGTTTGATCGTATTTATTATCGCTGTTTCTGCAACGCGCCGACTGGCCCTAAAGCCTACAGGGATGCAGAATATGGTCGAATGGGTAATGGACTTCGTGAAAAACATCATCAAAAGCAACATGGATTGGAAAGATGGAGGGAAGTTCCACATGTTAGGGATGACAATCATCTTTTACGTGTTAATTTCCAACCTGCTTGGTTTGCCGTTTTCTATAGTGGTTAACGATGTTCTTTGGTGGAAATCACCAACAGCCGATCCGATTATCACATTGACATTAGCTTCTATGATCATTGCCTTGACACATTATTATGGTGTTAAGCAAAAAGGAGTTAAAGGATATTTCAAAGGCTATGTACAGCCGATGAAGTTCTTGCTTCCTTTAAAGATAATCGAAGAGTTTTCCAATACATTGACGCTTGGTTTGCGTCTATATGGAAATATTTATGCCGGGGAACTGCTTTTATCCTTATTAGTAGGGTCGTTAGCATGGACAGGTTGGGCAGGCTTTATAGCCGCAATTCCTTTAACGATGGCATGGCAAGGTTTTTCAATATTCATAGGTTTTATACAAGCTTATATCTTTACAATGTTAACTTTTGTTTACATGTCTCATAAAGTTAGTGACGAGCATTAATCTATTCCCTTGTTTTTTTAAGGTGAAACTATAAAAAAAATCATATTGATATATTTAGGAGGAAATAAATAATGAATCTATTAGCAGCAGCAATCGCAATTGGTTTATCAGCATTGGGAGCAAGTATCGGTAACGGTTTGATCGTAGGACGTACAGTTGAAGGGATTGCACGCCAACCAGAAGCACGCGGTTTTCTACAAACAACAATGTTCATCGGGGTAGCATTAGTTGAGGCATTGCCGATCATCGGAGTTGTAATTGCATTCATGGTACTTAACCGTTAATAAATAGCTAAAAAATGGCGAAGACTTTTTTGAAAACTTCGCCTTTACTTTATGCAAAAAAAGCCAGTTTTAAGGTAAGCATTTGGAAGGGAGTGAACCGTTGTGTTATTAAATAGCTTCGTATTGGGAGCTGCTGGAGCAGCTTCTCACGGTATAAATGGTGGAACAGCCATATTTCAATTAGTAATATTTCTAATTCTTCTAATGCTATTGAAGAAATTCGCATGGGGACCAATTATGGGAATCATGAAGCAAAGGGAAGAATTTGTAGCAAATGAAATAAACAGCGCGGAGAAAAACCGCAGCGAGTCTGCTAAGCTTCTGGAAGAACAGCGGGCATTGCTGAAAGAAGCGCGCACAGAGGCAAAAGAATTGATCGATAATGCAAAAGCTCAAGGAGAGCTGCAAAGAGAAACAATCATTGCTGACGCTAGAAAAGATGCAGAAAGATTGAAGAATTCAGCATTGCTTGAAATTGAACAACAGAAGGAAAAGGCAGTTGTTGCAATTCGCGAGCAAGTTAGCTCCCTGTCTGTATTGATCGCTTCTAAAGTAATCGAAAAAGAGCTAAATGAGCAAGACCAGGAAAAACTAATCAATGATTACATACAAGAGGTAGGCGAAAAACGATGATGGATACAGGAGTATCAAAGCGCTATGCTTTAGCCCTTTTCCAAATCGCGAAAGAAAATGGCAATGTGGAACAGTTGGAAGAGGAAATGCGCGTCGTAAAAGCAGTTGTTGCCAACTCACCGGATTTGCAGCAAGTTTTCAAGTCTCCTAGTATTTCATTGGAGCAGAAGAAAGATATAGTAAAGAATGCGTTCAGTTCAGCGAGCGCGCATGTGCAAAACATGTTGCTGCTTTTGATGGACAGACATCGTGAAGATTATATTGTCAGCATCTGCAATTACTTTTTGGAATTTGTTAATGATGAAAAAGGAATTGCAGAAGCAAAGGTTTATTCTGTAAGACAGCTTTCAGATGTAGAAAAATCGACTATCTCTGCGGCCTTTGCTGCCAAAGTGGGGAAACAGTCGCTAAATATTGAAAATATTGTTGATTCCAACCTTTTGGGCGGAATTAAAGTTCGCATAGGCAATAAAATATTTGACGGCAGCTTACAAGGTAAGCTTGCACGTCTGCAACGTACATTATTAGGATAAGATTTCGAGATAGGGGTGAAACGCATGAGCATCAAAGCGGAAGAAATCAGTGCTCTTATAAAAAGGCAAATTGAAAATTACCAGTCAGAAGTTCAAGTGAGTGAAGTAGGTACCGTTATCAGTATTGGTGATGGAATCGCTCGCGTTCATGGATTGGACAACTGTATGGCAGGGGAACTTGTTGAGTTTTCCAACGGAGTGATGGGTCTTGCCCAAAACTTAGAAGAAAGCAATGTCGGGATCATCATCCTTGGCCCTTACACAGACATTCGCGAAGGCGACGAAGTGCGTCGTACAGGCAGAATCATGGAAGTACCTGTAGGAGAAGAATTGATTGGACGTGTTGTTAACTCACTAGGACAGCCTGTGGATGGAATGGGACCAATTAATTCAAGCAAAACTAGACCGATTGAGTTCTTAGCACCTGGTGTTATGGATCGTAAATCTGTTAGTGAGCCTTTGCAAACAGGTATCAAGGCGATTGATGCCCTTGTTCCAATTGGCCGCGGACAGCGTGAGCTTATCATCGGTGACCGCCAAACAGGTAAAACATCTGTAGCCATCGATACAATTCTTAACCAAAAAGATCAAGACATGATCTGTATATATGTAGCAATCGGACAAAAGGAATCTACTGTTCGTAATGCGGTTGAGACTCTTCGCAAAAACGGAGCTTTGGAATATTCCATCGTCGTGACTGCATCTGCTTCCCAACCAGCTCCATTGCTTTACCTCGCTCCATATGCAGGTGTAGCTATGGGTGAAGAATTCATGTATAACGGCAAGCATGTTCTTATCGTGTATGATGATCTTACTAAACAAGCATCAGCATACCGTGAATTATCCTTGCTGCTTCGCCGTCCTCCAGGCCGTGAAGCATATCCGGGGGATGTATTCTACTTGCACTCCCGTTTACTTGAGCGTGCAGCGAAGCTGAGCGACGCAAAAGGCGGCGGTTCCATTACAGCATTGCCGTTCATTGAAACACAAGCAGGAGACGTATCTGCATATATTCCAACAAACGTAATCTCGATTACAGATGGTCAAATATTCTTGCAGTCTGACTTATTCTTCTCTGGTGTGCGCCCTGCAATCAACGCAGGTTTGTCTGTTTCCCGTGTAGGTGGTTCTGCCCAAATTAAAGCGATGAAAAAGGTTGCAGGTACGCTTCGTCTTGACTTAGCGTCATTCCGTGAGCTTGAGTCATTCGCACAGTTTGGTTCAGACCTTGATAAAGCGACACAAGATAAGTTAAACCGCGGTGCCCGTACAGTTGAGGTACTGAAACAAGACTTGAACAAACCATTAAAAGTAGAAAAACAAGTAGCAATCCTTTATGCATTGACGCGCGGATTCCTTGATGACATCCCAGTGCATGACATCAGAAGATTTGAAGATGAGTTCTTGAACTGGCTTGACCATAACCGTAAAGAATTGCTGGATCACATTGTGTCAACGAAAGAGCTTCCTTCTGACGACGATATGGCAGCTGCGATCAACGACTTTAAAAAGACGTTCGCTGCAACGGAGTAATAAAAGGAAAATCTGATGAATGGTGGTGAAAACGTTTGGCATCATTACGCGATATAAAGTCACGTATTAACTCAACGAAAAAGACAAGCCAAATCACAAAAGCGATGCAAATGGTCTCTGCTGCCAAGATGAATAAAGCAGAAGCCAATGCAAAGTCCTTTGTTCCATATATGGAAAAGATAGAAGAAGTGACACAGTCAGTAGCGGCGGGGAGCAAAGGCAGCTCCCATCCAATGCTGGTAGCCCGTCCGGTGAAAAAGACAGGTTATATTATTATCACATCTGACCGCGGACTTGCGGGTGCTTATAACAGTAATGTTTTAAGAAGGCTAAACCAGATTGTACAAGTTAGGCATCAATCGAAAGATGAGTATGCAGTAATTGCAATTGGTAAAGTCGGTAGGGATTTCCTTGTTAAGCAAGGGACAAATGTAATCTTGGATATTGTCGGGATTGCGGACCAGCCGGACTTCTTGGATATTAAGGATATTACTAACAAGTCTGTTGGGATGTTTAATGATGGAACATTTGATGAAGTATACATCATTTATAGCCATTATGTGAGTGCAATTCAGCAGGATGTAATGGAGAAGAAGATTCTCCCTCTTACAGACATCGGAAATAATTCTGCTGCACTTACTTCTTATGAATTTGAGCCTTCAGCAGAAGAGATTTTGGATGTTTTGCTGCCGCAATATGCAGAAAGTCTGATTTATGGGGCATTGCTTGACAGTAAGGCTAGTGAACACTCTGCTAGGATGACAGCAATGAAGAACTCTACTGATAATGCGAAGGAAATTATCAATGATTTGAGCCTAGTTTATAACCGAGCTCGCCAAGCCGCTATTACGCAAGAAATTACGGAAATCGTCGGCGGTGCAGCAGCGCTGGAATAGGATTAATTAGTAATAGAATTGCGTTTGTGCAATTCTATGAAAAGAAGTATAGGAGGGAAAAACATGAGCTTAGGACAAGTTCTTCAGGTAATGGGTCCAGTAGTCGACGTTAAGTTCGACGGAGGCCATTTGCCTGATATAAATAATGCTTTGAAAGTGGTTCGTATTTCAGGAGAAAACGCCTCTGACAACGCTGAAGTAACCCTTGAAGTTGCCCTTCATTTAGGTGACAACACGGTCCGTACAATCGCGATGTCTTCTACTGATGGGATCACTAGAGGAACTAAAGTAACAGATTCTGGGAAGTCTATTTCTGTCCCGGTTGGTGATGTTACTTTAGGACGTGTATTTAACGTATTGGGAGAAACGATCGATCTTGATCCAGAAATCTCTGCTGATGCTAGAAGAGATTCTATCCATAGGGAAGCTCCTAAGTTTGAACAGCTTTCTACACAAGTTGAAATACTAGAAACAGGAATCAAAGTAGTAGACTTGCTTGCACCATATATCAAAGGTGGAAAAATTGGTCTATTCGGTGGAGCGGGTGTTGGTAAAACGGTTCTTATCCAAGAACTTATCAACAACATCGCTCAAGAGCACGGCGGTATTTCTGTATTTGCCGGTGTTGGTGAGCGTACACGTGAAGGAAATGACCTATACCACGAAATGACAGATTCTGGTGTTATTAAGAAAACAGCGATGGTATTCGGACAAATGAACGAGCCGCCTGGCGCTCGTATGCGTGTTGCCTTGACTGGTTTGACAATGGCTGAATATTTCCGTGATGAGCAAGGACAGGACGTTCTGTTCTTCATCGATAATATTTTCCGTTTCACACAAGCAGGTTCTGAGGTTTCTGCATTGCTTGGGCGTATGCCTTCAGCAGTAGGTTACCAGCCGACTCTTGCAACAGAAATGGGTAAACTGCAAGAACGTATTACTTCTACAAACGTAGGATCAGTAACATCTATCCAAGCTATCTATGTACCAGCAGATGACTACACAGATCCAGCGCCTGCTACAACATTTGCTCACTTGGATGCAACAACAAACCTTGAGCGTAAATTGACAGAGATGGGTATTTACCCAGCGGTGGATCCATTGGCATCTACATCACGCGCTTTGTCTCCTGAAATCGTAGGCGAAGAGCATTACAATGTTGCTCGTCAAGTACAGTCTACTTTACAGCGCTACAGAGAGCTTCAAGATATCATCAGTATCCTTGGTATGGATGAGTTGAATGATGAAGATAAAATGGTCGTACACCGTGCGAGAAGAATTCAATTCTTCTTGTCACAAAACTTCCACGTTGCTGAGCAGTTTACAGGACAGAAGGGTTCTTATGTACCTGTAAAAGAAACTGTTAAAGGCTTCAAGGATATCCTTGACGGAAAATACGATCACCTTCCAGAAGATGCATTCCGCCTAGTCGGAAGAATAGAAGAAGCAATCGAAAATGCTAAAAAAATGGGTGTTGAAGTATAATTCTAATCAGGAGGGGTAGAAATGAAGACGATTAAAGTCCATGTAGTAACTCCTGATGGCCCGGTGCATGATTCAGACGTTGAGACGGTTATCGCAAAAGCAGAAAGCGGAGAACTAGGGATTATGGCAGGTCATGTTCCTATGGTTGCTCCCCTTAAAATAGGTGTCATACACTTGAAAAATGGAAAGACTTCTGAGTATTTAGCAGTAAACGGCGGAATCTTAGAGGTTCGGCCAGATAAAGTAACGGTGCTTGCTCAATCTGCGGAAACTGCGGAAGATATCGATTATGATCGTGCTTTACGAGCTAAGGAGCGTGCAGAGCAAAGAATGCATGCGCAGAGTAATGAACATATAGATTTTAAACGCGCAGAGCTTGCTCTCAAACGTGCAATGAACCGTATTTCTATAGTCGAGAAAAGGTACTAATAAAAATGCCTCCTTTGCAAAAATGCAAATTGGGGGCATTTTTTTCGTTTGAAAATGGCCATTTATAAAACCTTTAAGGTCTATTGGAAACAAAAATGAAATAAAAATGAAATGAAATTGAAAAAAATTGAAACCTTTTAGGAGGTTGATTCGTCAAATAGAAGTTAGCAAGGAAACTTAGGAGTGGAGGTTAGGCCGTGATTGAAGATTTTGGCCAACAGGCGTTGCTCAGCATCGTTACAAATGTGGTGTTTATTGCCCTGGCTTGGTGGGCATTGCAATCCTTGAACATTGAGAAGTTCATCCGTGCAAACAAAGTAGTTCAAGCTAGAGTTTTATATGTGTTATTATCGATAGTGATGGGTTCACTTGTCAGTGAATTTTTCCTTAATTATCTGCTTTGGTCACAACAATTGCCGTTAATTATGCAATAAGATGCATTGGAAGAAACAATTACCAACTAAATAGGTCTTCATACATGTTTTCTTTTGCTCACTTTTTCAGTACAATTCAATTTGCGTGTTGCATAAAAATAGTTTGTACGCTGATGTAAAATCTATTCATGTCAAAAAGTGACGACAATTCGCGAGTATTTCATTCCCCTACTGTGGAAACAATGCTAGTAAGGGGGAGGAATATAAGATGAATAAAAAAAGAACAGCATTTTATATCGTATTAATTATTTTAGTTGGTTTGGCAGCAGTCACTTTTGGGAATAACCCAATTATCGCGAAAAAACAGCTAGACCTATTTATCATAAATGGAATATTACAAAAGGAAGAGGACGTTAATGTAACTGAATGGTCTCTGCATGCAAGAGAAAAAATGGGAAATGTGAAAAGCTTATCAGATGCTAAAGCCGTTCTAGCTGAATTGCAGGAAAAATATCCTGACGCGAAATGGACGGAAACAGAAAGCAGCAGCAGCTGGCAGGCTAAAGCATTACTTTCAGCTGAAGGCAACAAAGAAGAGAGCATAACGGTCACTGCATCATTAACAACTCAAACCGCTCAATCATATGTTATATATGAAATGAAAGGGAAGGAGTTAAGTGACCAGTTCAGCAAAAAGCTGAAAAAGGATATAGAAGAAAAAGTTTCAGCTATATTTCGTGGAAAACCAACAATTTTCTCTTGTATAAAAGGCGAATTCAATGATAAGATTAGTAGGAGTCTGCCTTATTATGTAAACCATTTATTGGATGCTTTTCAAGCTAAACAAATAGAGGCGTTAGAGGAAGATGATTTTGTATCAGCTTCAGCCATAACGTCTATCTTTGATGAGAAAATTCAGGATAATGACAAGGCAATGAACTTGCAATTGGGAATCAGGACACAAGGAATGGGCGGCAAAACTACCTTTGTAGTTGGCACACCCATCATAACGATTGAATATTAATATAGAGACATTGGACGCGGAGGGGAATACACTTTGGATAAAATCATCGTCCGCGGCGGAAAAAGGTTAAATGGAACGGTTAAAGTAGAAGGCGCAAAGAATGCCGTTTTGCCTGTAATCGCCGCTACATTATTAGCAAGTGATGGAAAAAGCATAATTAAGTCAGTTCCAACTCTTTCGGATGTATTTACAATAAACGAGGTATTACGTTTTCTTAATGCTGACGTAACTTTTGCCAACAACGAAGTAACAGTAGATGCATCAAAAGAGTTGAGTGTGGAAGCACCATTTGAATATGTGCGCAAAATGAGAGCTTCTGTTTTGGTAATGGGTTCATTATTGGCTAGAAATGGTCATGCAAGAGTTGCATTGCCAGGAGGCTGCGCAATTGGTTCTAGACCTATTGATCAGCATCTTAAAGGCTTTGAAGCAATGGGTGCAAAAGTTCAGGTTGGAAATGGTTTTATTGAAGCATCAGTTGAGGATCGTCTGCATGGAGCGAAAATTTATTTAGATTTTCCAAGCGTTGGCGCAACAGAAAACATTATGATGGCTGCAACATTGGCAAAGGGTACAACAATCATCGAAAATGTTGCGAAAGAACCTGAAATTGTTGATTTAGCTAATTTCCTAAATGCTATGGGTGCAAAAGTAAGAGGTGCAGGAACTGGCACACTTCGAATTGAAGGTGTAGATAAGCTGTACGGTGCAGAACATACAATTATTCCGGATAGAATTGAAGCAGGAACGTTTTTAGTTGCCGCTGCAATTACAGGCGGAAATGTCCTTGTACAAGGTGCAGTGCCAGAACATCTTTCATCTTTAATTGCAAAAATGGAAGAAATGGGTGTAGTCTTCAAAGAAGAGGGAGACGGAATCCGTGTTATTAGTGCAGAGAACTTAAAGGCTGTTGATATTAAGACAATGCCTCATCCTGGGTTCCCGACAGATATGCAGTCACAAATGATGGCATTGCTGCTTCGCGCTAAAGGAACTAGCATGATAACTGAAACTGTGTTTGAAAACCGTTTTATGCATGTTGAAGAGTTTAGACGCATGAATGGCGATGTAAAGATTGAAGGACGTTCTGTGATTATGAACGGACCGACAAACCTGCAAGGTGCTGAAGTGGCAGCTACAGATCTTCGCGCTGCAGCAGCATTGATATTGTCTGGGCTTGTGGCTGAAGGCATTACAAGAGTTACTGAGCTGAAGCACTTGGATCGCGGGTATGTAAACTTCCATGAGAAGCTGGCAGCATTAGGTGCTGACATTGAACGAGTAACAGAAGAAGAGCAAGTTACATTAACTGCAAGCTATGTTGCAGATATGAATGCGTAACAGAAAATAAGCAGCTATTATTCATTTCCCTTCTGAGATGGATATGGCTGTTTTTTTTTGCATTTTAAAACTAGCAGAGGTGTGGTGTTGAGTTTCGCAGGCAGTGATGAAGAGATAACGAGAGATTACTCCCATACTATGCACAGTTTAAAAAAATAGAACGCCTAGACAGTTTATTTTTGTGACTTTTTCCCGGCAATTAAAGTCATAAATGCTTGTCCAACCCCATAAGAATGTTTTGTAAGGCTTAAATCGTCTTCTTGAAGCAGTATCTACATCGTTCTTATGGAGGCTTAAATATGATCAAATTCAAACCCTTTATCGCACTAGGAGCCATTCTGTTTAGTATCACTTTATTGCTTCCAGCTATTTTGGTGCTTCCCTTTATTTCTGATCGGGGGAATGACACAAAGGATCCACCAGCACAAGAAACATTACCAGCAGAAAACGCAGGACCGTCTGTGGAAGTTTCTGTTTATCGGGAAGAGCAGAAACAGATAGAGAAAGTAGATTTAGAAGAATATGTTGCCGGTGTTGTAGCAAATGAAATGAATGCAAGCTTTGAACCGGAAGCTTTAAAGGCTCAAGCTTTAGCAGCGCGAACCTATATTGTCCGCAGGATGATCTCTGGAACGGAATCAGGATTGCCTGATGGGGCTATAGTAGGTGATTCTATTACTTATCAAGTTTATAAAAATAAAACTGAATTGAAATCAACCTGGAAAAACGGTGATTATGATTGGAAGATGAAAAAGATTGAGGATGCTGTCCAAGCCACAGCAGGACAAATTCTAACCTTTGACGGAGAGCCCATTGATGCCTTGTTTTTCTCAACAAGCAATGGTTATACAGAAAACTCTGATGATGTATGGGCTAACTCGATTTCTTATTTAAAGAGTGTTGAAAGTCCTTGGGATAAATCCTCCCCTAAGTTTAACGGACAAGAGGAAATCAGTGTTCAAGAGTTTGAAAGTAAACTAGGTGTCTCTGTAGGAAACAGTGCTAGCATTATGACAAATGTCGAGTATACTTCAGGCAAACGCGTGGCAAAGGCCAATATAAACGGAAGAGAGCTTGCTGGGACAGACATTCGCGATAAGCTTGGTTTAAAGTCTACGGACTTTACGATGACCAGAGACGGCCAAAATATCATTGTGACGACGAAGGGATACGGTCACGGTGTTGGGATGAGCCAATATGGAGCTAACGGAATGGCAGCAGAGGGCAAAACATACGAGGACATCGTCAAGTATTACTATAAAGGCGTGGCTGTGACCGATTCTGAGAAACTCCTCACAGCCTATATGGCTAATAAATAATAAAGATACTTAGAAGGCTTCCTTGACGGCAAGGAGGCTTTTTTCTATTAGAGAATAAACTGAAAATTATTGTCTTAGAAAAAAATTTTAATTTCATGCATAAAAAAAACCGGGTTGACGAAAAATAAGTTTTAAAAAAAGTTTTTCTTGAATGTATATATTTATCATTATCTGTTCAGAATGATTGCTGAGGTGATGATAAAATGAGAGAGGAAGAAAACAAACGTACTTCTCCAAAATCAAAAGTAAAGAATTTCTTTAAAAAGCGTTGGGCATTTCCTGCTGTTTATATCGCAAGTGCAGCTATTATTCTAACAGGTGTCCTTTGGTATCAAAACAGTGCAGGCGATACAGACAAGTTCAATTATGATGCGTCAGAAGGTCCATCTGCAGAGCTTAATGGTGACGAGCCGTCAGTACCTGTTGCAAATGATGTAGAGAATTTTGCATGGCCAGTAAATGATCCAGAAGCAGTAATTACTCAAAAAGGTTTTTATGACAATAGCCAAAGCAAGGAAGAGCAAGTAAACTCACTAGTTTTCTACGATAATATGTACCAGCCGAACACTGGTGTTGATTTGAAAATGGAAGATAACAGTGAATTTGAAGTTCTTGCTTCATTAAGTGGAACAGTTACAAAAGTCTCAGAAGATTCTGTGCTTGGTAACACTATTGAAATTGAACATGCTGATGGAATCAAAACTTTTTATCAGTCTGTAAAGGATTTTCAAGTTAAAGAGGGCGATGAAGTGAAAAAAGGTCAACCTCTTGCTACATCTGGACAAAGCTTATATAACAAAGATGGCGGCGTACATGTCCACTTTGAAATTCGCAAGGATAACGTTGCAGTAAATCCAATTGATTACTTTAATAAATCATTGGCTTCATTGGAAAGCGCTGATATTTCTGAAGCAAGCAACACTGCTGAAGAGAATGAAGTGACAGATGAGTCGAAAGAAGATTCTATATCAGATGATGCCACAGAGAATGAATCAAAAAAAGAAGTTACTGATGAGTCAACAGAATCTACAGATACAGATGCTGGTGCAAAAGATGAATCAACAGATTCTTCAAGTGATGATGCAACAGACGAAAGTACTTCAGCTGATCCAAATGCTTAAAAGCTAAATGAAAGAGTCCAATTCTTCGACAGAATTGGACTTTTTTTTGTAAGAGTAATGTATTTAAAGACAAATTTCTCGGGAAATAAAATAATCGGATGGTAAAAAGAAAACACAATATCCGGAAATGACATCATGCTTTCTTTTCAATAATTTGCTTCTTCTTTGATTGTGATGCTTGAACAATACGAAGAATAGTTAAA